>DASVAI010000201.1:0-9431 GCA_036376445.1 Acidobacteriaceae bacterium | reverse complement strand
TGGCCGAGAGGCAGAAGCGGTTGCGGGTGAGGAAGTCCCGGAAGCGCAGGCTGTTGACCTCCGACCGGCCGAAGTATTCGACGCTCAACTGCACTTCGCATCCCGACGTGGCGAAACGATAGACGGTCTCCGGTTCCGTCTGCCGTCCGAACGCGAAGGCCTGTGTGCTGACCGCGATGCCGGCCATCGACCGCAGCAGAGTTCTGCGGGAGGGAAGGCATCGATCTGGCGAGTGGGACGTCATATAGCCGTCTTCGATTAGAACTACAACGTAGTAGTAATTGCCGGACAATGTCAAGGACGTGGTGCCTGCCTGCGATTCAGCGGGGACTATAGGGCTCGACTGAGAGGAGATTGCCGAGGATCTGGCGCTCGTGATCGCTGTACATGGAGCGATAGGCGGGTGAGTTGAGCACGCGCTGGCGTTCGGACGGAGGCATGTCGCGCAGGACGCGGAATGCGCCGCGGACCTGCTGTTTGCGCCCGGGGTCCATGCCGCCGAGCTCCTGGGCAGAGTTGCGAACGGCCTGGCGGCGATCGGGACTGAGGCGCTCCATGTTCTCGATGCGGCCGATGGTGCGCTGCCGCTGCTGGGGCGGCATGGTGTCGAGCTGATGCAGGCGATCGATCAGGCGCTGTTGCTGCGGCTGCGGCAGGCGGCTGAAGCCGGGCTCGCGGCGGAGCGCGTTCTCCTGTCCGGTGAAGGACTCGCCCTGATGGTTTTGCAGCCACCCGCCGAGGTGCTCGCCGTGTGAGTTTAGAGAAGGCGGAGGGTGGGGAGTGCGGGCGCCGGGATACGGGCTGGCTGGGCGATAGGCCGAAGGCGGGCCGGGCGGAACGGGCGCGGGCACGATGCGATTCTGGGGAACGCCGTGATATGGAGACGGCGCGGGGCCGCGGAAGGTGGGACGGGCTGGCTGTGGCTGTGTCTGATGCGATTGAGGCGGAGGCGCAGGGTGCGAGCTGCCGCCATGACTGCCGTGCTGCGCGATCGCGAACGGCAGCGCGATGAGGGCCAGGGCAGCGAGAGTCGCCGTACTGCGTCCGAACGCAGGAACAGGCGCAAGACGGCGCGAGTCTCCGCCACGCTCAGGCGGCGAGGTATCGTGTCGTGCTGCGTACCGAGGCATGGAAGTTCGACTTTCTGAAATCGCGGGCGGAGTCGTGCTCTGCTGTGCGGCTTGCGGGCGGCCCGCCTCCGGCGGCGGGCTCCCGCTCAATTTGTGGATGGGCTGCCGGAATCATCATCCAGATCTGCATCCAGCGAGCTGAGCTGCTGGTAGACCTGGGCATTGCCATCCAATAACTGGAGATCGTGCACGGTTGCGGATTCCCGCGGAGCCGGCGGCTGCCCACCGTGCTGCACCCATACAGCGGTGCCTCCACCGATCATGAGCAAGAGAGCAAGCGCTCCGGCGGCGATGGGGCGAAGGTGCAGATTGGAACCGTAATAGAGGCGCGCGCGCACGCGCTCCCACATACTGGCCGGGGGTGCGGTCTGCTCCTCGCGCAGGCGCGCCGCGAGCCGCGTACCAAAATACGGGGACGGCTCGGGCGCCTCCCATGCGTCGAGCGCCTGCATCGTGGCGCGGAGATCATTGAGTTCGCGGCTGCACTCCGCGCAGGCAGCGACGTGCTCCCGGGCAGCAGTGGAGGCTGCTTCGGGGTCGAGCAGGAGATCCGCCAGTTGCGCTTTGGTCGCTTTGCAATTCATGGTGCTACTTCCTTCTTCCGATGTTTCCAATCCTGATCTTCCAATACAAATCTGGGCCGGGAGTGGGGCATCAGACAAACTCCTTGAGCCGCTCGCGCAATGTCTGATAGGCGCGGAAGAGGAGCGACTTGGTAGCCGACTCGCTCAGCTTCAAAATGGCGCCTATCTGTTTGTAATCCAGGTCCTGATATTTGTGCATCAGGACGGCGGTGCGCTGCCGTTCGGGGAGCGCCATAACGTGCTTGCGAATGGCGGCGAGCCGCGCCTCCCGCAACATATCCTGCTCCACGGTGGGCGTGGTGTCGGCCACGTCCGGGGTGGTGCCGGTTTCGGGATCCTGCTGATCCAGATAGACGGTCTGGGCCCCGCGTTCGTGGCGCGTATCCCGCGCGTGGTTGACGCCCAGGTTGGTCGCGATGCGATATAACCAGGTGCTGAACTTGGCTTCCGCACGATAGCTGGCCCGGGCCCGATAGACGCGGAGGAAGACTTCCTGCGCGAGCTCTTCGGCGATGGCCTGATTGTGCACCATGCGGAACATATAGTGAACCATCTGGCGGCGATACTTCTCGACCAGAATGCCGTAGCCGGTCTCATCGCCGGCGGCGACCCGCAGCATGATCTCGGCGTCGGAGAGCTGCGCCCAACCAGCGGGCGGCAAGGCGGCGACATCCGAAACCGGGGCGCCGATACCGGCATGCGTCTGGGGATGTACCGCAGCGGTAGCCATGTCTTCCTTAACCCCGTCTTCAGGAAAACGTTGCGCATCTTCTAAGGGGGATTCGGCATCGTCTTCGGGGTCGGGGGCATCGTCGCCGGTTTCGGTAAGGTCTTCCGTGTCTTCTGTGCTATCTGAAGGAAGTTCCTCATTTTCAAGCTCTTCTGGCTTGATCAAGGGGTCCTCGGGTTCGGCGGCGGAGTCCGTCCGGTGGCGGGGATTGTCCTTGGAACGGGATGAGGGGCGGAACGGCATCAGGCGATCTGGGTCTATCGCATTTTAGATGGCGGAAGGGGGTAGCAGGCACCGGCCGGGGGATTTGGGCAGGAGGGCCGGCGATGTTAGAGTGAGGAAGTTCTTTCCTTGGGGCGCTTAACTCAGCGGTAGAGTGCCACCTTCACACGGTGGAAGTCATAGGTTCGAATCCTGTAGCGCCCACCATTCAACAACTTAGACAGAGAGCCGGTCCGTGACTCACGCCGCGCGGAGCCAGCGGACCATCTGTTCATGGTCGACGAGGCCGGCTTGCTGATGGATGAGCTTGCCTTTTGAGAAGACGGCAAAGTTGGGGATGCCCTGCACGTTATAGCGGGCGGCGAGTTGCGGGTTCTGCTCGGTATCGACCTTGAGAACGATGGCTTTTCCGGCCATCTCCCCAGCCGTCCTGGAGACATGAGGGGCGGCCCTGCGGCAGGGTCCGCACCACTCGGCCCAAAAGTCGACCAGTACTGGGACGGTTGCGTTCTGAATCACATCATCGAAAAGCGCGGCGTCTGCGGCGATTGGCTCGTTTGCGGGAGGCAACGGCTGCTTGCATGCGCCGCAGCGGCCGGTGTCGGCAAGATGCGCGGCGGGCACTCGGTTCTTTGTCGCGCAATTCTGGCATTGCCGTATGACAGGCATGAGGAAGTCGTCCGTGAGAATGCTATCTCACCTGAAGCGTTAGATGACGCGCCGCGCGGAACGTTGCGGGGGCGGTCGGTGCAGGGCGAAGCCGCCATCGTTAAAAGCCGGACGATCTGGTGGTTTGCTCATTCCCTGGTGGTCCGTGACCGCGACCGGGACGGTGATTGAATGGGGAGATGGGCGGAGCAGCGCCTGTGCGCGTTCCGCCCATCCTGTTCATTGCTCGAAGCTGGCGAGATATCCTCCAGCTTCGCCGGAGAGGAGAACGGCTTTGGTCGGCGAGACGACATAGAGGATGCGGGGCGTCGCGTCGCCGGAGACGGTGACGGGAGCGCGCCCGCTTATGTCGACCGAATACGTTCCCGAGGTGGTGACATTTGTTTTGAGCCCTTTGGAGCCGCTGGTGTTGCTGGTGAATTTGATGTTGCCGGCGCCATCGGGTGCGGCGAGGCTAACGACGTTGAGCTCCGGCCAGGGGAGAGTGCCGCCGAGGTAGCTTCCTTTGAGCGATGTGTTGGTGAAGGGTAAGCCGGTCTGCGCTTCGGTGATACCGGAACTGGTGGAGGTATCGGCGCCGAGCACGAATGCCCTGGTATTGCTCACCAGATAAAGGATCGTCTTCAGGCTGCTACCTGAAGTAATGGGCGTGCGGCCGGTGGTGGGGTCGACTGCGTAGGTTGCGACGTAGGTTTGTGCGAGCAGTGAGCTTTTGAATTCGTCATAGAGGGCAGCTACATTTCCGTTGCCGTCGCTGAGGAGCAGGCCGAGGGAGACATCCGGGATCAAGGCCGCAGGCCCCTGAAGAGCGCTTCCGGTGGTTTCAAGGACATTGACGGCGGTAAAGGTCGCATTGCTGAAGGGAGTCCCGGACTGCTGAAGCGCTGTGCCGCTCACCAGCGGAATCGTGGGGGAAGAGATATCGCCGGAGGTCGCCAGCAGCTCCGTTGGCGTCACCTGGAAGTAGTTGTAGGTGAAGGTGGTGGCGCCCAGCTTGAGTGTTATGACACCGCCGCCAATCGAGTCAATGGTGTAGCTTCCGGTAACAGTGGGGTAGTTGGAAAGCGTTCCATTGTCATTCATATCGACGGAACCGCTGGTGATGTTGCCGAGGCCATCGGCCTGGAACGAGCCTGCGACAGCAGCGGGTTGCGAGTGGGTATCGTAACCGCGGAGCGCAAACGCATAGCCGCCTTTCATCGATGAGAGTACGGGGTTGATAGTGGTGGCCTTGAGGACGCCGGATCCCTGCATGCCGGTGCCAGTCGTGTCGTCGAACTCGATGAGTCGGATATCCGCATCGGTTCCTGCGGTCAAGGCGGAAGCGGGTACGGCGAGAGCAAAGGTGATATTGCCGCTCTGGAGCTTGAGCACGAGCTGACCGAGGCCATTGGCAGCGATGGAGGCAGAGCCGCCTGTGATGTCCTGGTTTGGCTGGGGAGCCTGATTCAGTTCGTTTTCGTTGTAGAAGCCGATCGGGAGCGCTCCGTTTGCGATCTGGAATGCGCCGTTGATGGCAACGGGGTTGCCGTCAGGGGCAACGCCGTTGAACTGGAAGGCATAGCTTCCGTCGGGCAGGGGCTTGCCGGACGGATTGATGGTGAAGTTGACCTGCTGCGTAGTGCTGTTGGTTGCGCTGTCGGTGACCGTGATGCTGGGACTGAAGGCGCCGGCGGCTGTGGGTGTGCCGGAAACCACCCCCGCAGAGCTGAGCGAGAGTCCGGCGGGAAGACTGGCGCCCGTGGCGAGAGCCCAGGTGTATGGGGGCACGCCGCCCGTCGCGGCAAGCTGGAAGTTATAGGCGGTGCCGACAGTACCGGTTGGGGCAGTTGTGGTCGTGATCTGCAGGGTGCCGCCGCTAATGGCGATGGAGAGATTCGCCGATGTTGATTGAGGCATTTTTGCGCTGTCGGAGACCTGCACGGCGAAGCTGAAGCTTCCTGGGGCGGTTGGCGTGCCGGATATGGTTCCGCTGCTGCTGAGCGAGAGGCCGGCAGGCAGCTTTCCGGATTTCAGTGTCCAGGTATACGGCGACGTGCCGCCGGTGGCGGACAGAGAGGAGTTGTAGACCGACGAAGTCTGTCCTTGCGGCAGGGATGTGGTGGTGACGACAAGGGGTACCGGAGGAGTGCTTCCACCGCCGCAACCAGCGAGCAGTCCTAACAAAAGGAGACCCAAGGACAGCGACCGACCAGCAAACCTCATGCTTACCTCCCGTAGTGCGGGGAACTCGCTTGCGCATCTCTCGGGGGAAGTGCCAGGCAGAATGTCTTTTCGTCTAGCGGTTGCAGCGCTGCCTAACAGTGATGGGATGCGGCGAGCAAGCCTGACGCACGAACAGCCATACGGTATGCTCCGCTATTGCCGCAGGCAAGCAAAAATCTCGTAACAGCGTCAGGATATGGCGGGGAACGCCGTGATGCTGCAGAGAATCACGGAGATATGTGCAGTAAACGCTGCAAATCCCTTGCCGATGCGCGGACCTTCCGGTCGTTTTATTGCGAGCCGACGCGTTCGAGGACCACGGCGATGCTGTCGTAATCGACGCGGAGATTGAGTTCGACTTGATCTCCACCCAGTGGCTGACGCTCGCTTCGCCAGCCGCTGTAGGAGCGCCCAGCGGAACTGAAAGGAATTCAGAATTTGAGTATTTGGAAGTTCGATTTTGTTGAGATGGCGAGCTGGATGGGGCGAGGGGGACCGGCGGGGGGAAGCGTGACTTCGACCCAGAGTTCCTGTCCCGGCTTGAGGGGGAAGGGTGATTGAGCGCGATCCGGAATAAAGAATTCGGATGAGTTCAATACGGGCGTGCGGTCGCATGGCCGATCTTCTTCGAGCATCAATCGCAACGTGTCTGTGGGAGACTTCGGGTGATCCTGAAGCACCGGCACGAGATGGCCGTTCGCAATACTGAGCGATACATTCCAGCTCCAGTAGCGGGGCATCTTTTTTCCAGGGCGAATTCCGTAAACGAAAGACGACTCAAGGTGGCCCGGATCGCGTGGCAAGTGGCACGCATCGACGAGTAACTGCAGCGCGAGGTAGCGGCCGCGCAGGGGCAGGTTGGGATCGTATTGCGTAGCACGCGACCAAACTCGCGGGCAGGTCTTGCGTTCGTAGAGATACTTGGCCGCAACGCTCGAGACCAGCACGAGCTGTACGAGCAGGAGAAGCAAGGCTGCGCGAAGCCGAGTCATGCGACAGCTCCTGCAAGATTGCTGATCAACTTCCGCCTGGTGTGTTCCAGGGCCCAGCCGCCGGCCAGAAAGAGAACGCCCAGCATGATGAGTCCGAGCGAGCGGCCGAGCTTATCCATCACGCTCGAGAAGTAGAACCATATGACGGTGATTGCGAACGCGACGACGCCGTAATTGACAAGATGCTTCGCGGATATGCGGACACCCCACCAGACCAGGAAGACAGACGCAGCGGCGACAATGGCATAGGCCAGGAGACTAGGCCCGGAGTGCTTCCAGTTATGGCCGAATCCCTCCTCGCTAATGGTAGTTTGCGCCCATGGAAGAACGATGGCGACGCAAGCAACGATCAATGTGGGCAGCGCGCTTCGTCGCTCCAGGACTGTGCCTGCGAGGATCTCGGCAAACATGATGCCGAAGGCAGCCAGTCGATAGGAGAGTGGGACGAAACCCCACGATTGATGGGAATAGCTTGCGCTCTGCCAACCGTGCACGAGGATACCGATGGATATCGGGAGGAGCACAGCCGCAAAGCCGAACAGGATGCCGGCGACTACGCGACGGCGCGAGTGCAGAAAAGCAGCTAAATACATTGCGGCGACAACTGCGGCCATGCGGGCAAAGTAGGTTTCTGAACCGCCGTATGCGTCCGCGCGCTCCATCCATTCGGAGAAGATCCATGCGGGGACGAGCAGAAGCGTGAGCGTCTGCTGAAACTGGTCCCGCAACAGCCACCATCCTGCAGCCGCACACAAGGCCCATAGAAGCACGGCCGCAGGCCAATGCTCTTGCATATTAAAGATCTGCCCGACCAAGGCAATTGCTGCCCCGGCGGAGATGGTGCCCAGGGCATGCATTGCGGTGGCAAAACCGGCAAATCTTTGCCGCGCCAGGATACCGAGCCCATGAAAGAAGATCAGCATGAGAAGGACCAGGCACATGCGGCTCGGGGGAGAGATGGTGCTCCAGTGTGCCGCCACGAAGAGCAATACTCCGGCCCCGAGGAGGATGGCCCCAAGGATGAGCGCCAGCAGGATCTGCCATTGGCGACCGGTCGGCCGGACCTGCGCTTGTTCATAGTTGCGAATTGCAGTTGCTGTGGCTTCGTCGAGTAAGCCCGCACTCTGCCAACGCGCTACATAACGCTCTGCCGCTTCCATTGTTGAGTGGAAGTAAAGCAGACGGGAGCGGGTGAGACAAGCGTATTCACGGGCAACAATTGGCTTTTCTTTTGAACTTCCCGTTGCGGGCCAGACTTCTATTGCGTGCGCTCCAGCACGACGGCGGTGCTGTCGTAGTCGCCGCGTAAATTGAAGTCGAGTCCGTGGCCCATCCAGTAGCTTCCGGTCGCTTCATGGGGCGAGAGGAGCTGTTTGGGGTCGAGCGGGCGGAGGCGGTAGAGGGCTTTGGGATCGAGGCCGTGGAGGCGTACGAGCGGGTAGGGATCACCGAAGTTCTGCGAGTGCAGATAGGCGAAGACCACGGCTTGTGTGCCATCGGTGGATACGTATTCGGTAGCGGCGCGCTCGCTGGGAGCACCGGGGCGTGAGGGGGCAATCAGGCGGTACTGCGATCCCTGCTGCACGGTGGGCCGGACGGTCTTATAGAAGGCGACCAGGTCTTTCGCTGTGGTCATGTCCTCGGGGGTGAACTTGTTGAGGTTCGCGCCGATGCCGAGCGAACCTTCCATGGCCACGAGGAAACGGGACTTGAGCGGCGTCGGGCGGGTGCGCTGCGGGTCGGTGACCCAGGCCATCATGACGCCGGGGGTGTAGGCGTGGGAGAAGCCGTCCTGGATGGAGAGGCGATCGAGCGCATCGGTATTGTCGGAGGTCCAGACCTCTTCTGTGCGGCGCAGGATGCCGAGGTCTACGCGGCCGCCACCGCCTGAGCAGGATTCGATTTCAAGCTTAGGGTGCTTGGCGCGCAGGCGGTCGAGGATGGCGTAGAGGTTGTTCACGTACGCGACGTAGATCTTTTTCTGATCGGCGACGGGGACGGCGTCCCAGCCGGGCTCGGCCCAGTTGCGGTTGTAATCCCACTTGAGGAAGTTGATGTCGTTATTGGAGACAAGATCGTCGAGCCACTGGAAGGTGTACTCCATCACGTCCGGTCGGGCGAGGTTGAGCAGGAGCTGGTTGCGGCCTTCGGTGCGTGGGCGGCCGGGGAAATTCATGGCCCAGTCTGGATGCTTGCGATAGAGATCGCTGTCGGGGTTGACCATCTCGGGCTCTACCCAGATGCCGAAGTCCATGCCGAGCTGATGGACGCGATCGATGACCGGCTTGAGGCCGTTGGGGAACTTCTGCTTGTTGACGTACCAGTCGCCGAGGCCGGCGTGGTCGTCCTTGCGCTGGCCGAACCAGCCATCGTCGATGACGAAGCGTTCGACGCCGAGCTGCGCGGCTTTTTCAGCGAGGGCGATCTGGCCGGATTCGCTGACGTTGAACTCCGTGGCTTCCCATGAGTTGTAGAGGACAGGACGGAGTTTGGGATGTGGCGCGCCGGGCAGGATGACGCCCTGCTGGAAGCGTTGGAGGATGCGCGAGGCCTCGCCCATGCCGCCATCGGTGAAGCCGGCATAGAACGGCGGCGTGGTAAGGGATTCGCCTGGGGCGAGGCGGTATCCGAAGTCGAAGGGATTGTAACCGCCGGTGATACGGACCTGATGCATGGAGCTCTGCTCCATGGTGAGACGCCAACTTCCGCTCCAGCCGAGCTCGCCGAAGTAGACTCCGCCGTGCTCTTCGCCTGAGGAGTCTGGATTTTCCAGCGCGAACCATGGATTCGCCTGTTGGCCGGTAGAGCCGCGGCGGCTCTCAATGACCTGGCTGCCGACAGCCAGGGGGACGGACTGAAGCTGAAACTCGCCGGCCCAGCGGCCGGTGAGCCAGTGGGC
>DASVAI010000198.1:0-6197 GCA_036376445.1 Acidobacteriaceae bacterium | reverse complement strand
GCTGACCAGTTTATTCGAGAGATGCAAGGCCCTCGCGCAAGTTGATGGGGAATTGCATTGCGTCCGCGCTGTGCGGGCACCATAATTCAGAGCCATGCATATTGGGGGAGCCTGGATCCTGCTCATCTTTGCTGTCATCATTGCGGCGGCGCTGCTGCTCCTGCTGCACCTCACGCAACTCGGTCGCATCATTCACCAGGAGATACCAGACCGCCCGCATCGGCGGTTATTTCTTGCATCTGTGAGTTTTTTCATCACGTTTCTGGCGGTGCGGCTGCTGGTGCTTTCCATTACGCATCATGTGGGGCCGTTCGGCTATGTGGAGATGGGCGGGCGACACATTCACCACCTGGTGTGGGGCATTCTGCTGCTGCTGTTCACCGGGCACGCCACGCTCGCCGAGGTAGGTACGAAGGGCACACCGGGCTCGATCTTTATGAGCCGCCTGCTCTCGATTGCGTATGGAGTGGGCGCGGCGCTCACGCTGGATGAGTTTGCGCTGTGGCTGAATCTGGATGCGATGGCGTACTGGTCGCACCAGGGCCGCGAGAGCATCGATGTCGTGGTGCTGTTCGGGGCGTTTCTTGCGATCACGACTTGGGGCGCGCCGCTGTGGCAGAGGTGGTTCAGGCCAAAGGCGACGATAGCGAAATAGATCAGAGGGATGAGATGTGTGCGTCCATCTCAGAGATCGACCATGCGCGCCGATCATGATAGACCAGCGTCCACTCGCGATCGCGCTCTTCGCGAAGCTGGCGGTCGAACCGGCACGCCGGATAACCACCGCCTAGCTGATAGATGGCGAGAACCGATTGCGTGTAACTCAACCGGTCGCCGGGCATGGTGCAGTCGAAGAAGGCGAACTCTTTTTCTTTGCCTTTGCCCGTGAAGGCGCTCGAGACGGCTTTTGCAAAGCGGAACGAGCTACCGTCCAGGCTTAGATTGGAGGGCAGCGTGCTGCCCAGGAAATTGAAATGGTGTTCGTCGGCATATTGGCGGATGGCTTTGCGGCGCGATTCGGCTCTTTGCCTTGACCAGAAGAAGATGGAGAGAGCAAGAAGGATACAGATCGCAACGACGATGATGAGCGCTGTCACGTTGCACCTCCCATCTCTTGGATGCTGCTATTGATTCACGCCCGACGCGAGAAATCCGCCGTCGACGGGCAGTACGACTCCGTTGACGTAGCTTGCAGCTTCGGATGCGAGAAACACAGCGGCCCCGATCAGTTCGTCGACTTTGCCGAAGCGGCCCTGCGGTGTGCGCATCAGCAGCTCCTGCCCGCGCGGCGTGGAGTCGAGAAGCTGCTGATTGAGCGCGGTGCGGAAGACGCCGGGCGCGATGGCGTTGACCAGCACGCCGTGACGCGACCACTCGACGGCGAGCGAGCGCGTGAGTGCGGCAACACCTGCTTTGCTGGCGGCATAGGATGCGACTTCATGGAACGAGACGAAGCTGTTCAGCGAGGCGATATTGATGATGCGTCCTGCGCCGCGCTCGAGCATCGGAGGCGCGAAGACCTGACAGCCGCGGAGCGTGCCGGTCAGATTTGTATCCAGGATGGATTCCCATTCGCTCTCTTCAAGCTCGAGGGTGGGCACACGGCGGATGCGTCCGGCGCAGTTCACGAGAATGTCGGCGGGGCGCAGCTCTTTGGTGACGCGGTCGCGCAGGGCGATGAGGCTGGCGCGGTCGCCCACGTCGGCCGTTTGCCGCACCGTGCGCCGGCCGAGCGCGGCGATGGCATCGGCAGTCTCCTCGAGCGGCTCGATGCGGCGTCCGCTGGCGACGACATCCGCTCCGGCGGCGGCGAGTCCAAGGCTGATTGCCTTGCCGATACCGGTGGTGCCTCCGAGCACGACGGCGCATTTGCCGCTTAGATCGAACAATGCCGGTCCCTGTTTTCCTTCACTCACTCGACTCTCCTTTTAGTTCTGAGCTAATTGTGCGCGCTGCAGTCCGGGCGCGAGCCTTGTCATCAGAAATAATCCAAGCAGGTATGCGCTGGCCGCGATGACGAAGAGCACAGCGTAGCTGCCGGTGCCCTGCAGGATGCGGCCGATGAGCGCGGCAAACAGGACTCCGCCGGCGGAGCCCGCTGAGCTGCCCAGTCCCACGACGGCACCGACGGCCTGCTTGGGGAACATATCCGAGACAGTGGTGAAGAGGTTTGCCGACCAGCCCTGGTGAGCGGCGGTGGCGATGCCCAGCAGGATGACGGCGACCCACGCGTGCAACGTGTGGCCGGCATAGAAGACCGGAACGGCGAGCAAGGCGCAAAGCAGCATGGCGCGCAGACGTGCGGTCTGAATCCGGATGCCTTCGCCGGACAGCAGCGTGGGCAGATAGCCGCCCCCGATGCTGCCCACGGCCGACATGTTGTAGACGACGATGAGCGGCAGCCCGAGGTGCGCGAGGCCGATGTGGAAGCGATGGTCAAGGAACTTCGGCATCCAGAAGAGATAGAAATACCAGATGGGATCGGTGAGGAATTTCGCGACGGAGAAGGCCCAGGTCTGGCGATGGCGAAGGAGCGAGGTCCAGGGAATTTTCTCGGCTGTTATCTGACTTGCTGACTTCTCGACTTGCTGACTCGCTTCATTTCCCTCGATCCAATCGCGCTCCGCTTTCGAAATGCGCGGATCTTCCTGTGGGCGCCGGTACTTCCACGACCACCAGATGATCCAGAGCAGGCTGAAGGTGCCGGTGGCCAGGAACGCAGGACGCCAGCCGTAGTGCAGCGTGATCCACGGGATGGTGGCGGGGGCGAGGATGGCCCCGACGTTCGAGCCGGAGTTGAAGATGCCGGTGGCGAGCGAGCGCTCCTTCTGAGGAAACCATTCGGCGGTGGCCTTAACGGCGGCGGGGAAGTTTCCGCTCTCGCCCAGGCCGAGAAAGAAGCGTGCTACGCCGAAGCCAAAGGCCGATCGCACGAGCGAGTGGGCCATGGCAGCGGCGCTCCATATCGCCATCACGATGGCGTAGCCGACGCGGGTGCCGAGCTTGTCCACCATGCGGCCGGCGACGATGAGCCCCAGCGCGTATGCGAACTGGAACGCGCCGACGATATAGCCGTACTGCTGCTCGGTCCAGCCGATGGAGTGCTGCAGGGTGGGCGCCAGGATGGAGAGCACCTGGCGGTCCATGTAGTTAATGGAGGTGGCGGCGAAGAGCATGGCGCAGACGGTCCAGCGGATGTGCGAGCGCTCGGGTCGCGTCCGGTTTGCATGTTCCACGTCGCTGGACTCTAGGGCATTGTTCAATCGAATCTCCTAACCGCTCTCTCCCGGACCTGCTCTCTTGAGCCGCGCGCAGCCTTCGGAGCCATCTTACTCAGGCGCGGCCAAACTTCCGAGATGGCGGCCGGCGTTTGAGCGCGGAGTGTGCGTGACTTCTGCGAGAAATAACGCAATCCAGCCGGTTACCGTTGATTCCTGCCAATTCCTGACGCACACGCTTACACTTACGCGCGCCCAGGAAGATCGATCGAATCCTGGCTGCAAGAGAGGAACGACAAGAAATGAAAATACAAAAGGGAACAATTTTTGCAGGGCTCTTTGTTCTGGGGATGGCTGCCGGGGTGTCTGGACTCGCGAACGCGCAGGCTTCCGAAGCGAAAGAGAAGGCACCGATGTACTGCTACATCGGCAACTGGGACATCCCCCGCGCCCAGTGGGCCGACATGGCAAAGGCAGACGATGCCGACCGGCCCATCCTTGAGAAGGCATTGTCAACCGGCACGATCGTTGGCTTTGGCACCGACATGACGGTGATTCACACCGCAAACGGCGGCACCAACGATCAATGGTGGTGTGCAACCTCGCGGGCCGGGTTGATGAACGTGCTGGAACAGTTCTACCAGGGTGGAAACTCAACGACTCCTGTACTGGCGAGCGCCACCAAGCACTGGGACGAGCTCTACGTCAGCACCCACTACAACTGGCATGCCGGCTCGCTGAAGAACGGGTACACGCACGTCGGGTTCTATAAGTTGAAGGCGGACGCTCCAGACGACGCAGTGGAGATGCTGAGCAAGACGCTGGTTGCGCCATTGCTCGAAAAGCAGTTGGCCGACGGTACGATCGCGGAGTACGAGATCGATACCCAGGCAATCCACACTTCATCGCCTGACACTTTCGCGATTGTCTATATCGCGAAGGATGCCGAAGGCCTGGACAAGGTGCAGTCGGCTGTCGAGAGTTCACTCAAGTCCAACCCCTTCGCTGGTCCGGCATTCGGTTCCATGACCGATCAGTCAGGACATCGCGATGAACTGCTTCGCACCAACGCAACCTTCAAATAAATCCCGGGGCCTCCTCCCCCGGCCATTCCCTCACTGCTCCAACTTGTAGGCTCGGCGCACCAGCGGCCCCGTGAGGTCGCAGGCTACCTCGGCCGCTTCATCTTCATTGAGCCGATGATCGGCAACGAGCGTCGCGAGATAGGCTGCATCCATGCGGCGGGCCATGTCGTGCCTTCCGGGAATGGAGAGGAAAGCGCGGGTATCGTCGTTGAAGCCGGCGGTGTTGTAAAAACCAGCAGTTTCGGTTACGTGTTGGCGAAAGCGCAGCATGCCCTCGGGACTATCGAGGAACCACCAAGGCGGCCCCAGGATGACCGAGGGGTAGTGGCCGGCCAGGGGCGCCAGCTCGCGGCTGAAGGTGGATTCGTCGAGCGTGAACAGGATGAGGTGGAAGTTCGGCTCATTGCCGAAGCGCGCCAGCAGAGGATGCAGCGCTTGCACATAGTTGGTCGGGGTGGGAATATCGGCGCCCTGATCGCGCCCCCACCGGGCGAAGAGCGATGCGTTGTAGTTGCGGAAGCTGCCAACGTGCAGTTGCATCACGAGTCCATCGTCGACGCTCATGCGCGCCATCTCGGTGAGCATCTGCGCGCGGAAGAGCTCGGCATCGGCGGGGTTCGGCTCGTCGGTCCTCGTCACGCGGGCGAATAGCGTCTCCGCTTCCGTCTTGGAGAGATTGGCGGTGGCAGCGGTGGGGTGCCCGTGATCGGTCGCGGTGGCGCCATGCTGGATGAAGAAGCGGCGGCGCGCCGCGAGTGCTGCCAGATACCCCTTCCAAAGCGCGGTGTCCTCGCCGGTGATGCGACCGAGCTTTGCAAGATTGCGGCGGAATCCGGAAAACTCCGGATCGACGACCGCATCAGGGCGGAAGGTAGGAATCACGCGGCCGTTCCAGCCGGATTCTCGGAGAGCTGCATGCGCTGCCAGGTCAGCGAGCGCGCTGTCGGTGGTGGCGATGGCCTCGATGCGAAAGCGATCGTAGAGCGAGCGCGGGCGGAAGCTGTTGTCGGCAAGTTTCTCGGAGATTGTGTCCCAGTAAAGGTCCGCGGTCTCTGCCGAGAGCGGCGTTTCGAGGCCGAAGATCTCCTGAAATGCGTAGTTGAGCCAAAGGCGCGTGGGCGTGCCGCGAAAGAGACGGTAGTTCGCGGCGAAAAGATGCCAGACTTCGCGCGCTTTGCTGCCCTCGGCTCCGTCGCGCAGAGTCTCCATGGAGATGCCCTGGCTGTAAAGCATGCGCAGCACGTAATGATCGGGAAGAAGGAAGAGCGCGGTGGGATCAGGGAACGGAATGTCGTCGGCGAACCAGCTTGCCTCGGTGTGTCCGTGCGGGCTGAGGATGGGGAGATCCTGGATGTGGGCGAAGATGCGTCTGGCGATCTCGCGGGTCCGGGGATCGGGCGGGAAGAGACGATCGGAATGGAGAAGAGGCATCCGGGAGTTCTACTTTCTTTTCACAGAAATCTGCCTGACAACCTGACTACACCTTTGGCGGAAATGGAACTTTGAAATCGGCGAACAAAGGTGCCGCGTAAGGCTTGTTTGGAGCCCTGATCGTGCCATAGGATGCAGCGCGAGACGGTTCTCGCACCAGATTTTGGATGCATGTGGTTAGTCCCTGGAAAGCTCGGCGTCGGCGAGGACGGCCTGTACCTGCATCAGATGCTGGCGCATGGCGGCGCGCGCACCGAGAGCATCGCGGGTGCGAAGGGCAGCGTAGATGGCGCGGTGCTCTTCGAGCGCAGCGTCCTGGCGGCGAACGAGGCGTGTGCGTTCGCTGAACTTATGAAAGAGCGGCGAAAACATGCCGGCCCACAGCTCGCCGACGATGGACGCGAGCACATCGTTGCCCGAGGCGCGCGCGATGGCGACGTGGAAGTCCTGATCGGCGCTGCGG
>DASVAI010000187.1:0-2269 GCA_036376445.1 Acidobacteriaceae bacterium | reverse complement strand
TACATCAATCGCGGCATCAGCGGGCAGACCACCTCGCAGATGCTCCTGCGCTTCCGCCAGGATGTGATCGACCTCAATCCCGATGTCGTCGTCATACTCGCCGGCACCAATGACATCGCCGGCAACACCGGCCCCATTTCGCTCGAGGATATCGAAGGCAATCTGACCTCCATCGCGGAGCTTGCCCGGGCGCACAACATCGCGCTCGTGTTCTCTTCCGTGATGCCGGTCAACAACTACACGCCTGCGTCGCAGCGCTTCTTCGCCGATCGGCCGCCTTCGGAGATCGTGCGGCTCAACCAATGGATAAAGGGCTACTGCGCGAACACCAATTGCTACTACCTCGATTACTTCAATTCCATGGTGGACGGCAGCGGCCTGCTGAAGCGCGCGCTCAGTGAGGACGGCCTGCATCCGAACGATGCCGGTTACAAAATCATGGCGCCGCTCGCGCAGTCCGCGATCGATAAGACCATGGCCTCTCGCTAACGGGCGATTGTCATCCTGAGCGACGCGAAGGACCTGGAGTCTGCTGGCAACGCAACGAATGTCTCTACTCAGCAGCTCGTGGCCCCGTGGAAGCTGAACACGTCCGCCGCAGCAAGTACCGTGTTTGCGTGGATCGCCACGGTGTCCTCCAGTCTCATCGCATAACCGCCCGCATAGACCGAAAAGACTCGTGCGCCCGCCGCCTGTGCCGCGCGAAACACCATGCGATCCCGCTCCTTCAGTCCTTCGATCGTCAGCGCAAGGCCGCCCAGCTTGTCCTGCTCATACGGGTCTGCGCCTGCCACATACGCGACGAGCTGCGGATGGAAATGCGCAAGCGCCGCCTCCAATGCGCGCTCCAGCGCCGCCAGGTACTCTGCGTCGTCGGTTCCATCGGCCAGCGGCACATCGATCGACGACGGCGGCTTGTACGCCGGATAGTTGTTCTGCTGATGCATCGAGAGAGTGAAGACGCCATCCGCGCTGGGCTTCATCGATCCCGAGGGCGCTCCATACCGGAGCGGGTGGCGATCCTCCGCGGCCGGAGGAAAGATAGCCGCCGTGCCGTTGCCGTCATGCACGTCGAGGTCGATCACCATCGCTCGCTGGATCGCCCTCTCGTCGAGCAGTCGCGCCAGCGCAATGGCCACATCGTGCAGAATGCAGAAGCCTTCGCCATGATCTCGGTGCGCGTGATGAAAGCCTCCACCGATCGCGCACGCAGCGCTGTCGCGCAGCGCCAGCCTTGACGCGAGCAGTGTGCCGCCGCAGTTCAGCAGTGTGGCATCCACCAGCGCCTTGGAGCAGGGCACCTCGGTTTGCAGAATCTCCTCTTCGCTCAGCGTGCCGCTCACCAGCCGCTCCGTGTACCCGCGCTCGTGCACGCGCAGCACATCTTCGAGCGCAATTGTCTCCGGCGCGGCAAAGTCGCTCTCCGCAGCAGCGCCGGTGGCCAGCAGCCGGTCGTGTATAAGGCGGTACTTCTCGCCGGGAAAGACATGGTTTCCCAGCGGAAGCGAGAACCCATCACTGTAGACCAGGGAGAAGGGAAGCATACGTACTCATTGGATGCGCGCAGAGAAAGTCAGCGCCCTGCCGGTTTTTTCTCGGCTTGCTCCAGGGCCTGCACCTTGCTGTGACGGATGCTGTAAGTGAAATAGATAACCAGTCCGATCAGCAGCCAGCCGAACACTACCTCCTTCGTGAGCCGCGGCAGCGTGTAGACCAGATACAACGAGCTGATGATCCCAAGGATCGGAACTACGGGAACGAAGGGTGTCTTGAACGGCCGCTCCATCTCCGGCGCGCGGCGGCGCAGAATCCATACACCAGCGCAGACAATCGCAAATGCGAGCAGCGTGCCCATGTTCGTGAGCTCACTCAATCGGCCCACCGGGAGCAGCGCAGGCAGGATTGCGGCAGCAAGTCCGACGGCGATGTTGGAAAGCCAAGGCGTCCGGAACTTTGGGTGCACATCGCTCGCCCAGTTCCAGAGGAGCCCATCGCGCGACATCGAGAAGAACACACGCGATTGTCCGAGCAGCATTACCAGCATGGTTGTGCCCAGTCCGCACACCGCACCGAACTTCACCAGCAATGTGCCCCAGCGGTGGCCGGTGACATCGATGCCGGTAGCAATCGGCGAGCCTACATTCAGCATCTTGTAGTTCACCAGCCCCGTGAGTATCAGCGCCACGATGATGTAGAGGATCGTGCAGAGCACCAGCGAGCCAATGATGCCGATCGGCATATCGCGCCGCGGATTCTTCGCCTCCTGCGC
>DASVAI010000185.1:0-2771 GCA_036376445.1 Acidobacteriaceae bacterium | reverse complement strand
GTGAGAGCCAGAGAATGTCGGCGGGCGCGATCTGCGGGCGCAGCAGGATGCTGACGTAGAGCCCTGATCCGGCGGCGGAGTGCCAATCGTGCGCGCCGCGTCCGCGGCCAGCGGTCTGCTCGTCGGCGAGGTAGACGGTGTTGCTCTGCTGGCCGTCTTCGGCTTCGCGCATGGCGAGTGTGTTGGTGGAGTCGATCGTGGGGAAGTGGCGAATCCTGCCGGCGAACGGCGTCCCGGCTAGGCGGCGATGCAGTTCGTCGAGGTCGAAGGCGTCGATTGCGGCAGGAGCAGGGGCGGCCATGGTGATTAGCTTTCCGCTACGATGCGCATACTGAGATCGACGGCGGTGGCCGAGTGCGTGAGCGCGCCGGAGGAGATGAAGTCGACGCCGGCGTCGGCGTATTTCCTGATGGTGTCGAGTTGGATGCCACCGGAGGCTTCGATGGGCACATACAGGCCACGCGAGCGAACGAGCTTGACGGAGGAAGCAACTTCGGCGGGCGTCATGTTGTCGAGCAGGATGGCTTCGGCGCCGCCTTCGATGGCCTGCTCCAGTTCCTCGCGGTTGCGGACCTCCACTTGAACCCGCTGACCGGTTTTGCGCGCGGCGAGCGCGGCCGCCAGCACTTTGGCAATACCGCCGCCAAGGGCGATGTGGTTGTTCTTGATCAGGATGCTGTCGGAGAGATCGAGGCGATGGTTCTCGCCGCCGCCGCAGGAGACGGCGTACTTATCGAGGAGGCGCAGGCCGGGGACGGTCTTGCGCGTGTCGAGCACCTTGGCTTTCGTGCCATCGACCTGATCGACATAGCGGCGCGTGATGGTGGCGATACCGCTCATGCGCTGCATGAGATTGAGGATGACGCGCTCGCAGGAGAGCAGCACCCGCGCTGTGGAGCGAACCACGGCGACGGATTGGCCGCGCTTGACGCGCACGCCGTCGAAGATCTCTGGGTGGTGGACAACTTCGTAGCGAACAGGGCTGGACTGGCCGGATGCCTGGTTGAGGCGCGAGTAGATTTCGAGGAAACGGGGAATGCAGCCGAGGCCGGAGACGACGCAGTCTTCCTTGGCTATGATGGTGCCGGAGGCGCGTAGCCGCGGGTCAATGGTGTAGGCGGTGGTGATGTCTTTGAGGGCCTGATCTTCCAGGAGGGCGTGTTCCAGAATGGCCTCGACTCGCTTACTTTTCCAGTCCATACGCTCACTTATGATACGCCGCGCCTGCATCCAACCTTGAGCTTCGCTTCAGCAAGCAAACGATAGGATGGATGGATGTTTCTTCGAGGGATGGTGTTGTTGGTCGCGGCGTGTCTACCGCTCGCCGCTGAGGCGCAGTCGCAGCCGCCGCGCGACGAATGCGATCTGAAGGCGCTTGGCGTGTGCGGGCGGCATGTTGTGCACGACCAGGTCTCGATCTTTATGAGCCCGGCGCATGTGCGTACCAAGGACCTGCTCTGGCTTATGCCATTCGGAGTGGCAACGGGCTTTGCCATCGATTATGACGCCGAGGCGTTGCGCACGCTGGGCCATCATCCGTCGCAGGAAGATGCTTTCGACCAGTTCTCCAACGTGGGCGCCGTGTATCTTCCGATTGCCGGGATTGTTGGCGGATATGCGGTGGGCTCATGGAAGAACGATGATTATCTGAAGCAGACAGCGGTGCTTTCGGCCGAGGCGATTCTGAACGCGCAACTTTTGAATTTGCCGCTGAAGTATGCGATCAACCGGGAGTCGCCGAGACAGGGCGACGAGACGGGACGCTTCTGGCCGCATGGAACGAAGACCTGGCCGGATGGGCAGTCGATGCCATCGGGCCACTCGCTGACGGCATGGTCTATTGCCCATGTCGTGGCGGCGCGGTACCCGGGATGGGGGACGCGTCTGACCGTCTATAGCCTGGCGACGGCAGTGAGCGCATCGCGCATCATGGCGCGGCAGCACTTCCCGTCGGACGTGGTGGTGGGCAGCACACTGGGCTATCTGATCGGCGGATACATTGTGCACGAACGCGGCGAGACGAGCCGCGCCTATTCGTTCTCCGTGGTTGACACGCCGAACGGGCCGGGCGTGCAGTTGTCGTATAACTTTGGCCACTGAAAGCGGGGCCCCTCCCCTCCCGTCACCGGAGACCGGCCTGTAAGCCAATCGTTTTCTTTTGTTTAGAGTGCCTCCCGTGGACTAAAGTCGTCTATCTATTGGACTTATGGGCAAAATCGTCTTTTTAAAGGAGTTATGGGGCCAGCAAGTCAGCTAAAAACACAAAAGCCCACGGCATGCCGCGGGCTTTTGTGTCTCTATTCCAGTGTAGCGAATTCAGCGAATTAACCGGCAACTTTTTGAAAAAAAGCTCTGTCACGGTTCCAAATTGGGAAGGCTGTTATGCGGGCGGCAATGCGTCGAGGGCGGTGCCGGTGCGCTCGATGAGCGTGGCCAGCTCCGCGTTGCGGCGGCGCAGGCCGTCGACCACCGGCGCGGGTGCTTTGGCGAGGAAGGATTCGTTTGCGAGCTGCCGGTCGCTGTTTTCTTTTTCCTTTTGCAGCTTCACTAAGTCTTTGGTGAGGCGTTCGCGTTCTGCTCCGATGTCGACGGGTTTTTCGTAGACCACAGCAACGTCGAAGTTTGATGTGGCGCGGTGCGTGGCTCTCTCCTTCATCGAATTCGAAATTGCATAATTCAGAGGTCGCTGGATATGCGCGGGATCGCTGGACGCTGCCGCACGGTCTTCTCATTGATCCGGGACTCAGATTTGATTGGGACCAGATCGTCAG
>DASVAI010000177.1:0-15241 GCA_036376445.1 Acidobacteriaceae bacterium | reverse complement strand
CCCCAGGAACGCAAAGATCTCCCCTTGCGCCACGTCAAAGGAGATATCCTTCACCGCCGCGAAGTCGCCAAACGTCTTCACCAGATTGCGAACCGTAATCAATCGCGCATCCCCGCTTGATCTTGTTGAAGCAGACGCAATACTGAACGGTTTAGTTTAGAAAGTCAAGATCGCGACAGGCCCCACCCTGACCTGAGCAGTCCAAGGAGAAACACGACAGAGGGGGGCCCCATCCTGGGCCTGAGCAGGGCGAAGGGGAAGGATGGGATACCAGGAATGCCAGCAGTGCAAGGCGAACATCGCAGAGTTCACCAACGATCCAAACGTGAGCGACCAAAGGGAGCGAACCCCAGCCCGCGCCGCAGGCGCCTTAGCCCGGACGGCCAGTCCCGTACGACCTTTGTGACACCACGCGGGCCCTTCTTCGCGTCCCGGCAGATGCGACGGGCACGTACAATGACAACAACCCAGGGATGGCAGTGACTATGACCCGGCTTCAGCACCTTTCCTGCGATGTCGCAGGGTATTTGGAGACCCAGAACGACCGCGCAGCACGGAGCCGGCAGAAGAAATCCTGGAAGCTCTTCACCCTGGCCGCGCCGCTCGCCCTCGTCATCGCCGGTTGCGGCAGCGGCAGCCCCAGTTCCAATCCCTCCAACGGCACCTTCTCCATCGCGCCCGGCACCACCACCATCGACACCAACGGCCACGTGCAGTTCACCGCCACGCTCAACAGCGGCCAGCCCGCTACCGATGTGAACTGGGTCATCAGCTCCGGCCAGAACGACTCGAGCGTTCTCGGCGAAGGCACCATCGACCCGTCCACCGGCCTCTACTACCCGCCCAGCGCGCTCTCCCAGGACTCGGTCAAGATCCAGATCCAGGCCAACCTGAAGTCAAACATCTACCAGACCGCCACCGCCGTCATCACCGTCACCCCCGGCTTCATCCAAAGCGTCACTCCGGAGAACGCCACCGTTGCGACCGGCGGCACCCTGCCGCTCAACGCCACTATCGGTGAAGTCGGCGGCGGCAAGGTGAATTGGAGCCTCTCCACGTCGCCCTCCGGCGGCTCCAATCCCGGGTCGGCCGGCGGCAGCATCAGCAATCCAAATTGCCAGGCCAGTGGCAGCATCAATTCGTCGAACCCCTACTACACCTACTGCAGCGCCACTTACACCGCGCCATCGTCGGTCCCTAGCCGGGCCATCTACGCCATCGCCACTGTCGCCAACGGCACCGGCAGCACCAGCTTCTCCAAGCTGCTGCTCAACGGCGCCGGCCTCAACACCTCGCCGCTCGACAACCAGGCCGCACAGACCTCGGCCGTCCAGATGGGCTCCTCAGGCGGCAATAACAACGACCTCGACGTCGATGCCAATAACAATCCCATCGACTGCGCCAGCGGGACCCTCGGCGCGCTGGTGAAGGACCAGGCCAGCAATCTGTACATGCTCAGCAACAACCACGTGCTCGCCGAGTCGGACCAGGGCACTGCCGGTGATCCCATCGTCCAGCCCGGGCTGGTCGATACCGGTTGCACGCAATTTCCCGGCAACATCACGACGCCTACCGGCGGCAGCGGCGCAGCCATCCGCTCCATCGGCACGCTGCAATACTGGGTCCCCCTCATCGATCAGTCCGGCAATGTTGACGCCGCGCTCGCCGCCACCAGTTCCGCTAACGTTGATGCCTCGGGCGCCATCATCGCGCTCGGCACTGCGGGCGGAAGCAACAATCCAATCGGCGCCGCGGCGCCTGCCGGCGGCACTGGCGAGGTGCTCACCGCCGCGAACGTCAACAACATCCACATCGCCAAGAGCGGACGCACCACCGGCCTCACCTGCAGCACCGTCGATACCATCAACGCCAACATCAAGATCTCCTACTACAAGGACGCCGCCGAGACGCAGTTCTACATCTCCAAGACCTTCACCAACCAGATCGGCATGCCCGGCAACTACTTCTCCGACGCGGGCGACTCCGGGTCGCTCGTTGTCGATACTGCGAACGCGCAGCCTGTCGCGCTCTTCTACGCCGGGTCTGCGGGCACCGCAACCCAGCCCGGTGAGAGCTTCGCCCAGCCTATCGGCGAGGTGCTTACACAGCTTGCAAGCCTCAGTCAGGCGCCCGCCGGCACCAGCTTCACCGTGGTCGGCGGCTCGCCCCATAAAGTGAATTGCCTCAACTACGACGCCAACACCGCCGCCGCCAGCGCGGCCGTCTCCGCCTCGCGCATGAGCGCGGCCCGCGCCGCCGCCGTCCAGGGCGCGGCCGTCGTCGACCCGAGCAAGGGCATCCTCGGCGTCGCCGCCGGCAAGAGCCTCGATCATCCCGGCCAGGCCGCTGTGCTCGTCTATGTCGATCAGAACCGGGTCGATCAGAACCGCGCCGGCAGCATCGCCGTGCCCCAGACCGTCGGCGGCCTGCCCACGCGCGTCATTCCCACCACGGCCTCCGCGGTAGCCAACGGCACTGCGCCCAGCTCCGTCGCCATCGCGCCGGGCATTCACCTCTCCGCCGCAACCCTCGACGCGGCCAAGGCGGTCAAGCGCCGCTACGCTGCACAGATCATGAGCGACCCCGGCTTCTTTGGGGTCGGCGTCACCCAGAGCCAGGACAACCCGGCGGAAGCCGCCCTCATGGTCTTCGTCGACCGCACCCGCACTCCGCACGCTCAACCCGCCACCATCGGCGGCCTGCGCATCCGCTACCGCACCATCAACCCGATCAAGGTCAACTACTCCGCAAGAACGCTGGCGAGGCGCTAGGTACGCTCCATTGCCCGATTCGTCATTCCGGCCGAAGCATGCCTATCTCGTGAATGCCTCTGGTCTGCGAACCTTTGCAGAATTACTTCCGAATTGGCGACTACCCTACCGGAACACGGAAACAAGCGTTGCATCGGCAACTCGACGAGTGCTTACCCTGAATGTGCCGAGTGAAATGAACTTCTGGTTTGCCCGCGGTTCGGATTTGCTACGTGGCTCCTTGTGATCGAGGCTTTCACAGTTCATTCGTAGCGTAATGCTTCCAGCGGATCGACCTTTTGTGCGCGCCGCACCGGCACCCAGCACGCCAGGAGTCCCACGCCCAAGAACAATGCCCCCACAACGATCAAGGTCATAGGATCGCTGGGCTGCACTTCGAAAAGGAAAGACCTCAGAACTCGCGACAAAACTATGGCCAGTGCTGCGCCGATGAGCACACCACCCGCTATCAACCGGAACCCTTCGGCGAAGATCAAATTGCGTATGTGTTTTTGTTGCGCGCCCACCGCGGTACGGATTGCCAGCTCACGGCGTCGCGAAGCCACTGACAGCGAAAGCACGCCGTAGATTCCGACCAGCGTCAGCACGCTTCCCACCACCGAAAATCCTGTCAGAAGGTGCATCGCGAATGTCCGCGATGCCAACGAGTCATCACGGATCTGCTCCAGCGTCTTCACGTTTTCGATGGCCGCCGTGGGATCGACGGAGCGCAGCGCCCGTTCCACGGAAGCCACTACCGCGCGCGGATCCGCGGAAGTTCGTACGACGAGATGTTTTGAGAACGCCGTCGCCTGCCAGAGCGGGAGATAGATCTCCGGCGACGCCGTCTGCGTCAGGTCGTCGGTTCGGGTATTCGCGATCTCCCCGACAATTTGAATGCCCGGTTTGTCTCGCCCTTCGAGCCAGAATTTGTGCCCAATTGCGTCGACATGCGGAAAGTAGCGGTCCGCGAATGCCCGATTGACGATGGCTACCTGTGGCGCCTTTTCATCATCTGCCGATCGAAACTCCCGCCCATCCATGAGCGGCATTCCCATCAGTTTGAAATAGTCAGGCGTTACAGCGCGAAGCGGCAACGCGATCTTGTCGCTCTCTTTCACCGCCGGAGGCTGGCCCTCAATGTCCAAAGTCGCCGGCCAATTGTTTCCTGTCAGCGGCACCCCCCAGGCAAATGCGGCGTACTGGACACCCGGAAGCGCCGCAACACGTTCCAACGCCTGCCGGTGAAAGCTGCCCCAACTCGACATGCTTTGCACCTCGGTCACGCTCATCGTCAATATTCGCCCCGTATTGTAACCAGACGGCACCTGAGCGATTTTCGCCATCGTGCGAATGAGCAGCCCCGCGCCTACCAGCAGCGCCAGCGTCAGGGCCGTCTGAAGCATGGTGACGGCGCGCAGCAAGCGTCTTTCGCCGATTCCTGCCGTTCCTTTCG
Source organism: Acidobacteriaceae bacterium (assembly GCA_036376445.1). GTDB lineage: Bacteria > Acidobacteriota > Terriglobia > Terriglobales > Acidobacteriaceae > KBS-83. Next base: position 11,035 of record DASVAI010000177.1, on the reverse strand, counting down.
GCCCGGCGTTTTTCAGCACCTCCATCGGATCCAACCGAAACGCGCGCAGAGCGGGAAATACCGCTGCGAAAAACGCGGCAAGCACTGCCATGCCAAGTCCCCACCCCAAGACCGCCCAGCCTGCTGTCACTCCATCGAGGCGAGGAACGGCATGTCCCGCGATCGTCTTGAAGAGCGTCACGGCGGCGAAAGCAAGGCCCACACCAATCATTCCTCCGAGCAACGCCAGCAGCAGGCTCTCCATCGAAACCTGCCTTAGAAGGGCGATACGAGTCATGCCCATCGCGCTGCGCACCGCATATTCCTGTTGGCGCTGCAGTCCTCGCACCAGAAGCAACGCTGCCGCGTTTCCGCAAGCAATCAAAAGCACCAGTGCTGCTGCGCCGAGCAGAGGCAGCAGAATCTTCCTTCCATCCCGGTTCATTTCATCAGTGATCGACTCGGCTTGTGGCGTGAATCCTTCAAACTCCCTTTCTACCTGCGCCTCTCGCGCGGTAATCACGGCCAATTCCTGTTGCCCCTGTCGTGAAGTCACTCCATCTCGCAGTCGCGCGATTACATTCCAACCAGGCTCCTTCAGATATTTAGGATCCGGATCCATCGGAGCCCAAAAATCCACCGTCGCATTGACATCGTAATTCGGCTCCTTTGCCGCCCTCGGGGCGGGCAGGAACCGCGCGCCCGGTTCCATCACCCCGATCACGGTCGGCGGCACATCCCAGCGGCTGATGCGCACTGTCTTTCCAATAATCTGCTTATCGCCCCCAAAAGCCCGTTGCCAGAATTCGTATCCCAGCAGAATCGACCTCGTCGGTCCTTGATTGAAATCTGAATCGTCAAAACTGCGGCCTGCTACTGGGCTTAGCCCCATCACCTGAAAATAGTTTTTTGTAACTGCCATTCCCTGCATCGACTGGCTGCCGTCATTGCGAATCAAGAAACTAAATCTCCAGTCGTACGCAGCGATACCCTGGAACGATTTCGCCTCTTTCTGCCACTCCATCCACTGTTGCGCCGCCCACCCGCGTGGGCTTTCCATCTTCTGTCCATCGCTGCGCGCGGTTGGAATCAGCACGAGCTGCTCCGGCTTCTGGTATGGCGGAGGTGTGAGCAGCACGCCCTGAATCAAACTGAAAACCGCGGATGTCGCCCCAATCCCAAGCCCCAGCGTCAGTGCAGCAATCAGGCTAAAACCTGGCTGTTTCAACAGCAGTCGAATCGCAAAGCGCAACTCTCGTAACATGCGCCACCCCTATTCCGCTTTCAATCTGTCATGGTCAGAAGAGAAAACGTCAATTAGGTCGCCTTTGTTCCATCTTCATCCCGCTGGACGACGGAACCCGGCTCGGGCTGGAACGTTCCGATCGTGTTTTGGTCGACTCTCAACGAGCGCAAACTCGCCGAATCACTTATCGATATGTTTTTATGCCCCTTCGAAGGGCATCTTCGTGGGTCGCCGAAGATTGATCGGCAAACCGGAAGTTATGCCGAACACGAAGGATACTCTGCTCGTCGATTTATGAGATAGGTTCTTGCTCGCCAGCGCAGCGACCTCCTCAAGGCTCCCGATGTGATCCACAAGTCCAGCTTCCATCGAGGGTGCCGCTCACTCCATCCAAAAGCTGGCGTGGGTTAGCTCTCGGAACGCAGCCGGCGCGAAGCGTCCACTTCTCGTCTCCTGGTCATCCTGACCGAATCGAACCCAACAACTGCTTTCCCGATTCAGTCTTCCGAATAAGTTCTCCACAGGAAATGTGCCGGTTAATTGCGCTCGATTCGCTAGAATAGAAATAGAGATCAAAGAAGAAAAAGCCACCCGCGCGGTGGCTTTTTCATTTCAAGAATATTTTAGGGCACGCCGCTAAACCCTTTGTTTGGACATTCTTAGCCACTAAGTCCTCTGCCTTCAGTGCTTAGGCGTCGGCACATTGGCTAAGTCATTGATTCTTCGTAAACCGATGCTGTCCACCCCGCCCGTAAGTCTTTTATTTGGACATTTTAGCACCTAAGTCCTTTAAACACCGCACTTACAAGGCGGCACATCCTATAAGTACTTGAAATGAAGGCACTTCTATCGTGGTCCGCCGTACCGGGGGGAGGGGGAGGGGGTGCGGTAACGTGACTCCCGCTCACGCGACCTGCTCGGAAGCCACTGCCGCCGTCACGACGTGCTCGCCAGGTTCCTGCGGTGGAGGCGGCGGCTCACCCACACCGTTGTCCGGGAAGAACAGCATGAACGCGGTACCCGAGGCGCGCCTCTCGCCCTCGCGGCGGCTGCGGACCACGATGGAGCCCTGGTGCTTGCCCATGATGTCCAGCGTGACCCACAGCCCCAGCCCGGTCCCGGTCGCGAGCTTTGTCGTAAAGAACGGCTCAAAGATGCGGCGGCGCACCGCCTCCGTCATACCGCTGCCGGTGTCCGCCACCACCACGCGAACACCGGAACGCCCGTCCTTCCAGCTATGCGAGCGCTCCGCGCGAATGAAAAGGCGCCCGCCGCCGTTCAGCGCGTCCAGAGCATTGGTAAGCAGATTTGCGAACACCTGACGCAGCGCGCCCGATAGGCAGTAGAGCTGGATATCCTTGCCATAGCGCCGCGTCACCTCTACCCGTAGCGTGTGGATGCGCCCGCTGTGCAGCGTCAGGATGGAGTCGAGGATCTCGCCCACATTGGCCAGCGCCGGCGCCGTCGAAGGCCGATAGAACCGCAGCGTCTGCTGCGCGATCTCCGAGACGCGCGCCACCTCGTGCTGGGCCATCTCGGTGAAGCGCGCGGCATCTTCGTCGAGGTTTGTCTGTGTCTGCAACAGGAAGAGCAGGTTCGTAACCGCTTCGAGCGGGTTGTTGATCTCGTGGGCGATGGAGGCGGCAAGCTGGCCCGCGGCCGCCAGCTTCTCGGTGCGGCGCAACGTCTCCTCCGAACGGCGGCGCTCGGTGGTGTCGATCATCACCGCGCCCACCCAGCGCACTTCCTGCTGCCCGCTCTTCACCGGGTACAGGTTCACCAGCCAGGTGCGCGCGTCGCCCTTGGCGTCGGTCATCTGCAGCTCAAAGGTGTCCACTGGTCGCGCGCCCTCGAAGATGGCGGCCATCCGCGGCTCCAGCGTCTCCGCCCCCGTCGCCCCGAAGAGCTCGCTCGCCGTATGCCCAAGAAATTCCGTCAACTCGATGCCCATGCTGCCCGCGAGAAAATTATTCACGCGAATAAACCGCCCCTGGCGGTCGAGAAAGGCAAAACCAATAGGCGCGTGCGCCAGCATCGAGTCCAGCAGAGAAAGCGTATCGCTCAACCCCGCGCGCTGCTCTTCCATCGAGAGCACCAGCAGATTCAATGCCTGCGCCAGCTCCCCGGCCTCGTTCGTTTCCGCCACTTCGAGCGGGAAACCTTCCTTGGTCTCCGGGTCCCGAATCAAACGCCGCGTGGCATTCATCACGATACGCAGCGGCCGGGCAATCGACCGCGCCAACAGTGCCGAAGCAAGGAGGCAACCCAGCGCCCCGAAAACGCCCGCGATCACCGTGATGCGCACCAGCGCATCGACCTCTTCCTTCTCGGCAGTGGGGTTCTCCGCCACCCACGCGTATCCCAGCAGCTCATCGCCGTAACGTATGGCGTGCACCGCTTCGTTGTTTCCTTCCTCGTTCTGAAAGACGTCCGCGCCTTCCATCGTGCGGCCGGGAATCGGCAGTTGCCTGCGCTCGACCGCGCTCAGCGAACTGGTCTCCATGTGGCCGGAGTTTGGCAGAAGCGGCGCGCCTTGCGGATCAGTCAACCGCACGAAGTGGACGGACGTGCTGGCCTCGAGCGCCTGCGCCATCGGCACCAGGCGATTGCTCTCATTGTCGATCAGGGCATCGGTCGCCATGGTCGCCAGCAGATTCACCTGCTGCTCGATACGGCGCAGCGCCCGCCGATGGATCTCACGAAGTTCGGTACGCAGGACCAGCAGCGAGAAGCAGACGGTGAACAGCAGCTCCAGAATGATGAAGCCGATCGTCAGCTGGCTGCGGATCGTACGGTAACGGAACCAGGGCATCCGTGTCCCTTCCCTCCCGGGGGTGGAGATGGCGCCGCCTCTGCGGAGGACGAGCTACATACTGAACAGTAAGACGGCGCAGGCCAAGCTACAGAGATCATGCCTTTTTGCTTTTTACGGTACCGTGCCGCGACCTGGGATGACACTATCCTAAAGTACGAAGCGCGTCCGGCAAACCCGGGAAAAACCCTAGGTAAAATCGTGCTACTCCTCCCGCATTGCCGGAGCACTTTCTTCCTGTAGCCTGCCCGCAATGTCGGTGGCGATCTGGCGGCCGTGAAAGCGACCGTTCTCGATGAAGATCTCATTCGTTCTGGAGCCGGCGACAATTACGCCTGCAAGGTAAATCCCCGGCACGTTGCTCTCCAGTGTCTCTGGATCGCACTCCGGGCACCTGTCCTTGTTGTCCATACGGATGCCGAACGATTCAAGCAACTCAAAATCTGGATGGTAGCCGGTAAGCGCGAACACGAAATCATTGCGCAAGGTCTTCGGGCCCTGCGGAGTTTCGAGTTCCACGCTGTCCTCGCGCACTGCGGTCACGCGCGAATCGAAGAATGCCTCGATCTCGCCGGCTTTGATACGGTTCTCAATGTCGGGAAGAATCCAGTACTTCACGTGATGATGAATCCGCGGGCCGCGATGTACCAGCGTGACGCGGGCTCCATGACGCCACAAGTCGAGCGCGGCGATCGCGGCCGAGTTCTTGCCGCCGATCACCACCACGTCCGTATCGTTGTACGGATGCGGCGCATCGTAGTAATGCATCACCTTCGAAAGTGCTTCACCCGGAATCTTCAGATAGTTCGGCAGATCGTAATAGCCGGTGGCCACCACCACCTTGCGTGTCACGTAACTCTGCTCGCGACCGAAGCGGTCTTCCACGCGCACGCGGAATTCGCCATCGCTACCCTCGACGCGCAGGACAGATTCGTATTGCCGCACATCCAGCTGATAGTGCTGGGCGACCTTGCGGTAGTACTCGAGCGCCTCATCCCGCGTCGGCTTCTGATTCGGGCTGGAGAACGGAATGTCGCCGATCTCCAGGAGCTCCGGCGTTGTGAAGAAGATCATGTTCGATGGATAATGAAACAGCGAATTGCACAGAGAACCCTTGTCCACCAGAACGGTTCGCAAATCGCGACGCTGCGCCTCAATGGCGCAGGCTAGTCCGGTAGGCCCGGCTCCAATCACCAGCACATCGAATCTCACCGCACTGTGCCGCCGCGCGGCAGCCTGTGCTTCCATCTCGATCTTCTTCGGGCACATGCCTCTAGCTTACGGGATACGCAGCAATCGTTCACTGCAGCGGTTTGACCATTTCGTACTCGACGAGGGCAGCATCGTTGGGGTACGGTTCCGTGCGACCGGTACGGGAAAACCCGAGGCGCGCGTAGAACTCAATCGCAGCATCATTGCTGGAGGTGACCATCAGCCGCAATGTTTGCGCGCTGCGCTCACGCGCCCAATCCGCAATTACGTTCACCAATATCCGGCCAACTCCGTGCCGGCGATGCGCAGGCGCGGTCCACATCGAAATCAGATGCGCTTGCGTCGCGTCCTGTTCCTCCAGAAAGGCGCCAGCGATTCCGCATCCGGCGCTTCCGTCCATGGCCAGGAAGCCAATCCCCTTGTCGCCATTCCAACGCGCAGTGCGCTCGAGCCACTCCGCATCAGTAAGCTGCGCCTCCTTCGCATAGGTGGAGCCGAATGCGCTGGGACTATCGCGAAGCGCGCGGAGCCGCACTTCCCGGAATAACGAGACATTCCTTGAAGTAATCGGTTCCAGCGCGATCATCGACGACAGTATCTCGCATCCTAGTGCATCGTCGCATTGACCACCGTATTCCACTTCATCCCTGCGGTGTTCACTGCAAAGAAGGAGAAGCGATGGCTGCCGGCTGCAAGGCTCAGCGAAGTGCTATGTGTGCTGATGCCGAAGGTGCTGAACTTCTTCACCCCGTCTACCCACACCTCCATACGCGCGATGGTTCCGTTCACTTTCGATATCGCCTGCACCGCGACCGGGAAACTCAGCGTCGACCCATTCGCAGGTTTGCACACGTTCACACCCGGTGTGCTGGGCGCGTTGCATGTTGATCCGTCGCCAGCCGTTGCAGAGACGGCCGTCTCCCACTTCGTGCCCGTGGTGTTCACGGCGTAGAAGTCGAAGCGATGGTTGCCCGCGGCGAGACTCACAGACGTGCTCAGCGTCCTGGTGCCAAATGTGCTGAATTTTTTCACGCCATCCACCCACAGTTCCATGCGGGCACGCGGCCGTTCCATTCGTCGTGTAGTAGATGGACGCGTTCGGTGTGCTGTCTGTCATGCTCACAGTTTGAGGCGCCGAGCAGGTGCCCCCGGGGGCGCAAAGCCGGGTGTTGCGGTGAGCGGTGCGCCATTGCTCAGCAACCCATACACGGTCACAGCGTTGCGGCCGCCAACATAGACTTTGCCTTTCGCCACTGTGGGCGTGGTGAACTTCACGGCCACGGCAGCAGCATCCCGGCTGTTTGCTGTCTGCGTGCTGTCGTAGTACTCCGTTGCCAGATTCGCAGAATTGTACGCATAGGATGGCAGCCATGTGATAGAAGCCGCTATTGTCGAGCGCCCAAAGGATGCCGTTCGAGGTGCCATTCGCCGAGACACTGGGTGTGGAACCGGCGCCGTTGCTCGTAGAGCCAAAGGTGTGGCTCGACTTGGATTGCTGCAAGAGGTTACAGTGCACCTGAAAAGCAGCAATTTCCTGCCAAAGAGACGCACTCGCACTCCGCTTTCTAGGCCAGGTGCCGTGTCGATGCGAAACGCGCCCGCAAGCTCGTAGAATCTAAAGAGTGTCAGTGATTTCCAATCCGGCAGCAGCCGCAGCTTCGAACGCCACGCGCCTCGTCGACAGCCACGGCCGCTTTATCGTCGATCTGCGGGTCTCCATCACTGACCGATGTAACTACCGCTGCATCTACTGTCGCACCGGCAACGACGGGGCGCAGTACAGCGAACTGTCGTTGGATGAATATTTGCGACTGATCCGCGTTTTTGTCTCGCTTGGTATCGAGAAAGTCCGGCTGACTGGTGGCGAGCCTCTATTGCGACGCGATCTGGCAATGCTTGTTCAAGAAATTGCGCAACTGCGTACGATAGCCGGCGGCCAGTTGGACATCGCCATCACCACCAATGGCCATCTGCTGGCGGGGCAGGCACGGCCGCTCCGCGATGCCGGCCTCAGTCGCGTCACCGTTTCGATGGATGCCGTCGACCCAGATGTCTTTGCGCGCATCACGCGGGTGCCCGGCGGCTACGACCGCGTGCTCGCCGGAATTCGCATCGCGCAGGCTGCGGACCTCGGCCCGGTGAAGGTCAACTGCGTGCTGCTGCGCGGCTTCAACGACGACCAGATCGTTCCCTTCGTTCACTTCGCACGGAGCGAAGGCATTATCCTGCGATTCATTGAATTCATGCCGCTCGAAGAAGACCGCATCTGGTCGCCCGACACAGTCATCAGCTTCGACGAGTTGAAGGCGCGCATCAATGCTGTGCGTCCTCTCGTGCCGCTGCCCGGCAACTCTCCAAGTGAAACGGCGCAGCGATTCACCTTCGACGACGGCATCGGAGAAATCGGCATCATTGCACCTGTATCGCGTGCCTTCTGCGGTGCATGCAGCCGTGTCCGGCTCACATCGGACGGCAAGATCCGCACCTGCCTCTTCTCGCAGATCGATCACGATCTGTACGGCATCATGCGGCGCGGTGCCTCTGACGACGATCTCGCCGACTATATCCGCAGTGTGATCGCACAGAAGGAAGCTCGTCATCACATCGGCGAGCCCGGCTTCCTGAAGCCCAGCCGCAGCATGGTCCACATCGGCGGTTGAAGCCGAGATGTCAACTTTCAAACCGGCCGTTTCGTCTATGCTTCCATTCTGAAGATCATTCCGTCGTTCTGAGGTAGACCCGCCGTGCGTCTCCAATTGATCGCCATGCTCGCCGCGGTGTCTCTCTGCGGTCTTCTTCCTGTGCGGGTCCGCGCCCAGAACACACCGCCCGCTTCCCTGCTGGTGCTCTCCAAGCACGACCACACACTCAGCATCGTCGATCCGCCTACGATGCAGGTGATCGCCCGCATGCCTGCGGGTGACGATCCGCATGAGGTCACGGTATCGGCGGATGGGGCCACTGCATACGTCTCGAATTATGGCTCGCACAACACGTTGGCTGTAATCGATCTTGTGGGACACCGGGCCTTGCCTTCCATCGATCTTGGCCCGCTGCGCAGCCCGCATGGCCTCACCTTCGCCGGCGGAAAGACGTGGTTTACAGCCGAGGGCGCAAAAGCGATTGGCCGCTACGATCCCGCTACCCGCAAGGTCGACTGGATCCTGGGTACCGGGCAGAACCGCACCCATATGATCTATGTCTCGGACGATCAGAAGCGCATCCTCACCACGAACGTCAGCTCGGGTACCGTCAGCCTGATCGATCTGGAGCCTGTCCGCATGGGACCTCCTCCCCGCGGCATGATGCCTGGACCGCCGCCCGGATCACGAAGCGGTGCACCGGCACCGATGCCGCGCCTGGACTGGAACGAGACCATCGTGCGCGTGGGCAATGGCTCCGAGGGCTTCGATATCTCGCCGGACGGCAAGGAAGCGTGGGTCGCCAATGCCCAGGACGGCACGATTTCCATCATTAACCTGGGCGCAAAGAAAGTCGTAGAAACGCTCCAAGCGAATGTTCCCGGCGCGAACCGGCTGAAGTTCACGCCCGACGGCAAGCGCGCGCTAGTCTCGATGCTAGGAAGCCCGGACGTTGCCGTTTTCGATGCAGCCAGGCGGCACGAAATCAAGCGCATCCCGGTCGGCCATGGCGCCGCCGGAATCGTGATACAGCCGGATGGAGCCCGCGCCTTCGTCGCCTGCACGCCGGACAACTACGTGGCGGTGATCAATCTGAATACGTCCACGGTTACGGGTCACATCGATGCGGGTGGCGAGCCGGATGGCATGACCTGGACCATCCGTCGCTGACTGGTTACCGATAGATCGCTGCAAACGCGGATTGCGTGGCACAATCGTCAGCAGCGCATGAACGAGACGACGCCGAGCACCGCAGCGCCATTCGGGCATCTCCGGCTGTTCCACGATGCCGCGCGCGCCCTTACCTCTTCATTAGATCTCCCCTCCATCCTGCGCAGCGTTCTGGCGCAGATGGAGCGCTTCTTTCAACCGGAGAGCTGGTCGCTGCTCATGGTGGATGAGCAGAAGCGCGATCTGTATTACGCCCTCGCTCGCGGCGTTTCCGATGAGGCGCTGCAGAACATCCGAATCCCACTGGGCACCGGCATGCCCGGCTGGGTGGCGTTGCATGGTGAACCGCTCATCGTAACCAGAGAAGGCGACGCCGCACCGCTCTCCAGCAGCAATCAGCAGGCTTCTGCCATCTGCCTGCCACTGCGCGCGCGCGAGCGTACACTGGGCGTCCTGCTGGTGACCCACATCTCTCCCCAGACATTGACTGATGACGCCATTACTTTCCTCTATATCGTCTGCGATTACGCAGCCATCGCTATCGACAATGCACGCGCGGTCGAGCGTATCCAGGAGCTCACCATTACCGATGACTGTACGCACCTGTTCAACGCCCGCCATCTGGCCGCAGTGCTGCCTGCGGAAATGGAGCGTGCCCGGCGATTCGATCAGCCGCTCAGCCTCATCTTTCTCGATCTGGATAATTTCAAGCAGGTCAATGATGTGCATGGCCATTCCGCCGGCAGTCGTGTGCTGGCCGAAGCCGCCGAGGTGATCACGCGCACCATGCGCAGCGTCGATATTGCCTTCCGCTACGGTGGGGATGAGTTCGTCGTAGTGCTTCCGCAGACCTCGGGAGCATCCGCAGCATTTGCGGCCAATCGGCTTTTGGTTGCGCTGCGCGCGCGCCGCTTTCTCAGCCCCGAGGGCCTTTCCCTGCGGCTGACCGCCAGCCTCGGCATCGCCAGCTACCCGGGAGATGGCGACACAGCCGCCGCGTTGCTCGATCGGGCAGACCAGCGGATGTATTCGGTGAAAAATTCCACCCGCGACGGCATCGCCGCGCAGTCCTAGCCAACCCTCACTGCATCGGCAGAATAGTATTCAGATTTTCGCCGGCCTGCGGCTCGATGGCGAAGTCCCATACCGCGAGGTTGGCACTACGCGGGTCCAGAATCTCCATCAAGGCATATTGGCCGATGGTCAATTTCTGCGTGGGCACGACCTTCATCCAGTGCCCGCCCGGCAGCACGCTAGTGGTGGTGGCCGTAAGCGTCGCGCTCTGGCCGACGCGACCCAGATCACTGAGAGTACGGTTGCTGATGACACGATAATCGCGTCGCGGATCAACCTCCACGATCACGTACTGACTCTTCGGCGAACTCACGGGCCCGCCGCCCGCCTTCGTTTCCGGCGCGCTCACCGTCATCGCATCCGCGCCTGCCGTATCATCGCCGCCGGTCAGGCTCACGTAAAAGACAGGCTCGTTGCCATGCAGATGCACTTTCGAGCCGCCGCCTTCCAGCCGTATCTCCACCTTGCGGTTGGGGGGCGGATTGATCTGCACTCGCTGCACGTTGTGTCCGGTCTGCTGATTCACATCGCCGCTGTCCTGCTGCAGTGTCACCAACTCCGGTTGGTTCTGGAAGTAGTCCAGCACCCAGACACCATCGCGGTCGGGCAGATGCAGGCGAGGCAACACCGCCGGCGTGCGCGATGTTATCTCCGCCTTTTCAGCCGCTGCCTCAGCATCGATCGCGTGCGCGTCGGCAGAGGCTTCCGCCTCTTCGCGACCCTGGTCGGTGTGCACGTGCGCGAATTTCTCCGTAGCCGCCCAGTCCACGAGGCTGACCGGCAGCTCCTCCCATGCCCCGTTGCGCTCCGCGGAGATAAAGCGAACGCGGTCGCCCTTGATCTCCCAGCGGCGCACCTGCTGGTAGCTGCCGTCCGTCAGGATGAGCCGGTGGATGGTTG
>DASVAI010000176.1:0-10502 GCA_036376445.1 Acidobacteriaceae bacterium | reverse complement strand
CGCCAGCCACATCCTGCCCCACATTGCGGACCGTCCGCTGAGCATTGTGCGCTGCCCGCAAGGGACCGCCGCGAAATGCTTCTTCCAGAAGCACGTCAAGCCCGGGCTTCCCAAAGGCATCGACTCGGTCGAGATTGTCGACCGCAAGAGCGGCAAGCCCGAACCCTACATCACCCTGTCCGATGCCGCCGTGATCCCCGAACTCGGCCAGCTCAATGTCTTTGAGCTGCATCCGTGGGGCGCGCCCTCCAGCGACTTCGAGCATCCCGACCGCATCATCTTCGATTTCGATCCCGATCCCGATCTCCCCTGGAAGACGCTCGCCGCCGCTACGGAAGAAGTGCGTTCGCGCCTCAAGAAGCTCGGCCTCGAATCATTCCTCAAGAGCACCGGCGGCAAGGGACTGCACGTCGTCGCCCCAATCGAATGCGAGCATGACTGGGCCACCGTAAAGAATTTTGCGCATCAGCTTGTGCTCGGCATGGAGGCGGAGAATCCCGCGCTCTATCTCACCAAAATGACGAAATCCGCGCGCACCGGGCGCATCTATCTCGACTATCTCCGCAACGAGCGTGGCGCCACCGCCGTGGCGCCTTATTCGCCGCGCAGCCGGCCCGGCGTGCCCGTCTCCATTCCGATGGCGTGGAGCGAGTTGAAAGCAGACGCGCCGCCGCGTTGCCTCGTCGCAGATTTTTCAGAATGGCGCAAGCGCCTCTCGCACGATCCTTGGGCAAAGCTCCCCCAGACAAAGCAGAGGCTCACGCAAAAGGCGATTGCCGCTGTCAGTACGAATAAGAAATAGCTCTGCCGCTTCAGCAGCGCACAATCTTCGGCGAATCGATGCCGCGCGTCGCGTTGCGTGTATCCACCACTAACTGCGCCTCGCCGACGATCTTCTTGTAATCGTAGCTGGAGTGGTCGGTCACGATCAGCACGCAGTCGTAATCCTTGATCTTGTCCAGCGGCGTGCTGCTCATATGAAGGTCATAGTGCCGCCCGCGGCCCACCGTGGGGAAGAACGGATCGTTGTAATCCACCTGCGCACCGCGCCGCTGCAAAATTTCGATGATCGTCAGCGAGGGCGACTCGCGCAAATCGTCGATGTCACGTTTATAGGCCATGCCCAGCACCAGCACACGCGAGCCTTTCAGTGGCTTGCGATGCTCATTCAGCGCCGCCGCCGTCTCGTCCACCACGTAGTACGGCATGTGTCCGTTGATCTCGCCCGCCAGTTCGATAAAGCGCGTATGAAAGTCGTATTGCTTCGCCTTCCACGAGAGATAAAAGGGATCGATCGGAATGCAGTGACCGCCCAGGCCCGGCCCGGGATAGAACGGATGGAAGCCGAATGGCTTTGTCTTCGCCGCGTCGATGACCTCGAAGATATCGATGCCCATCCGTGAGCACAGTTGTTTCAGCTCGTTCACCAGCGCAATGTTCACGGAACGGTAAATGTTCTCGAGCAGCTTCGTCATCTCCGCTACCGCCGGCTTGCTCACCGGCACAGTCCGGTTGAAGATGCTGCCGTACAACGCCGCGCCCAGTTTCGTTGCCGTCGAGTCGACGCCCCCCACCACCTTCGGAATATCTCTGCGGGCCACCGAATCGTTGCCCGGGTCTTCGCGCTCCGGCGAGAACGCCACGTAAACGTCACCCGTGCCGTCATCACCGCGCACCACTTGCAGCCCGTCCTTGTTGCCCTTCTCCAGCAGCGGGACAACGATCTCCTCGGTGGTGCCCGGATAAGTCGTGCTCTCCAGCACGATCAACTGCCCCGCCTGGAGACGGGGCGCAATCGACTTGACCGTATCGGTGATGTAGCTGAGGTCCGGTTCGTGGTACTCGTTCAGCGGCGTAGGCACGCAGATCAGCACCACGTCCATGTTGCACAGCCGATCGTAGTCGCTCGTCGCTTCAAAGCCTTTCGCGCGCGCAGCGGCAATCTCCGCCGCGGTAATGCGGACAATATAGGAACCTCCGCCGTTGAGCGTCTTGACCTTATTCTCGTCAATGTCGAAGCCGGTCACTTGGAAGCGCTCTTCGCTGAAGAGCAGCGCCAGCGGCAACCCAACATATCCCAGCCCGATGATCCCTACGCGCGCCGAGCGGTCCTCAATGCGCTGCTTCAGTTCGTTCGCCTGACCCGCCACTGGCATTCGTTCTTCTCCTCAACACGCGCGCGTCGGATTCAGCGGCCGCTCGATCCAAAACCGCGCTCTCCGCGCGGGCTCTCAGCCAGGCTGTCCACAATTGTGACTGGCCAGTGCGTGGAAGCACGCAGCGGCGTCATCTGCACGATCTTATCTCCCTTATGTAAATGCACCGATACATCGTTTCGGGCAAGGGTCACGCCGCGCAATACGCCGTTCGCGTCGCGGTCTTCCGCAAGCGTGTATACAGGTTGATTCACATTGATCAGGCAGACCAATATCTCGCCCCGGTACCCGGCATCGATGCGGCCGCCCGCGTACGTCACGCCACGGGCCGCCATCGACGATCGGTCGCCCAGCACAAAGCCGTAGCCCTCCGGGCCCTCGATGGCGACGCCGGTCCGCACCCTGACCACCACGCCCGGCTCCAGCACCACATCTTCCAGCGCATACAGGTCAAATCCCAGGTCGCTGCCAGGGTGGGTAACTGTAGGAGCCTTCGCTCCCGGTTCGAGCAGCTTGACGCGCAACACGGGCTCGGTCATCGATCTGTTTGCGGGCGAAAGCAGCCGCGAACTGCTACTTAGCCTTCGCGTCCTCTTTCTTCTGCTTTGCCCACCGGCGGCGCTGCGCTTCAATGATCCGCTTGCGGCCTTCCGGGCTGATCTGCCGCCGAACGGCAGCCTTTGCCTGGCCATTCGTGGCTGCAATACCGCGGGCTAGATCGCGCGAGTTGCGTATCAAAGTGCGTGCTGTCTCGAGCCGCTGAATTTCGTGATCCAGCGCGACAATGATCTCGTGTCGTGTCATCTTCGGGGGCCTCAAGATCGGTAATTTGTAACTGCATGGAGAGTGGAGCACAATCTCTCCAGTAAGTATCTTAGCAATAGCTTTCCGTCTTATGTAGGAGAGACAACTACATTATTCTTAGTCACACCGCGTCGTTGTAATTTGTCCGGGCGCGCATCCAATGCAGGTGAACGAAATGCTCGTTGCTCCTCCTCATTGGGATTCCGGGTCCGAATCGCTGTCTCTGGTCGGCAGGGGCGCCTCGCTGCTCATGCTGGATTACGACGGCACGCTTGCTCCATTTCAGGACGATCGCATGCAGGCTCTCCCCTGGCCCGGCATCACTGACCGCCTGGACCATCTCAGCGCGTTGCCCAGTGTCCACGTCGCGCTGGTCACCGGCCGCTCCGCCCGCGAGCTCGCGTCACTCGTCCCCGTCAAGCGGCCCATTGAGATATGGGGCTCTCATGGCCGCGAGCATCTCACCGCCGACGGCGTCTACACCTCCGCCATGCTCCCGCCCGTGCAGCAGGCGGCCATCGAGCAGTTGCAGCGCGCGCTTCAGGAAGCCGGCTTCGACTCGCAGGCTGAGCGTAAACCTGCCAGCATCGCCGTCCATTGGCGCGGCCTCCGCACACAGGATGCAGGCAAAGTCGAGCAGATCGCCTTCGACGTGTATCGGAAGTCGGGCCAGCGCGCAGGACTCAATCTGCTCGCTTTCGACGGCGGTCTGGAGATGCGCTCAGACAGCATCAATAAGGGGCACGCTGCGCTCCACATGCTGACGCAGTACCCCACCGCAGTACCCGCATATCTCGGCGACGATACCACGGACGAAGACGCCTTCTCCGTCCTGCGCGGGCGCGGGCTTACCCTGCTGGTCCGCGAAAAGCCGCGACCCAGCCAGGCCGCCTGGTGGATCCGTCCTCCCGAAGAGCTCCTCGGCTTTCTCGATGCGTGGATTCGCGCCGCGGAAAGGACCGTCCGTTGATGGCGTCGCGCATCCGCCGGGAAATCCGCAATGAGCCGGGGCATCGCCTGCTCCTCATCTCCAACCGCCTTCCTGTCTCCATCCGGAAAGATGAGTCCGGCCACATCACCGCCGTGCCTTCCAGCGGCGGCCTGGTCAGCGCGCTCACGCCCATCCTTTCTGAATACGGCGGCACCTGGGTTGGAAGCACGGGCCACCCCCGTGCCGGCGATGCCCAGGATGCCGAGGTGCGAAAGGTGCTCGCCGCTGCAGCCCGCGGCTCTTCCGTTCGCTATCTGCCCGTCTTCCTCACCGCGGAGGAGCAGACCAACTTTTACGAAGGGTTCTCGAACGAGATACTCTGGCCCCTCTTTCACGACCTCCAGTCGCGCTGCAACTTCGCGCCTCGTTACTGGGAGTTCTACCAGCGCGTCAATCACCGATTCGCCGCCGCTGCGCTCAAGGCGTCCGAGCCCGGCGACGTGATCTGGATACAGGACTACCAGCTGATGCACGTAGGCCGCCAGATCCGGCACCATCGTCCATCATCCGTGCTCGCTTTCTTCATGCACATCCCCTTCCCGGCGCCGGATATCTTCGAGAAGCTCCCCTGGCGTCGCAGCATCCTCGAGGCATTGCTGGAGCATGACCTCATTGGCGTGCAGACGTTTCGCGACGAGCGCAACCTGGTCGCCTGTATCCGCGCCTTCCTGCCCGATGTCGAGGTGGAGCGCCAGCACGATTTCCGTCGCGTCTTCTACCGTTCGCGCGAGACCCGCATCCAGGCCTTTCCCATCAGCATTGATTTCTCTCAGTTTGCCCACGGAGCCGCCAGCCCGGAGGTGGGCCGCCGCGCCTTTGAAATACGCCGACAACTCAATGGAGTTCGTATCGCCATCGGCATCGACCGGCTCGACTACACCAAGGGAATTCCCGAGCGTCTGCGCGCCTTCGCGCGCTTCCTACAGGACTATCCAGCGGTCCGCGGACAGGTCTCGCTCTACCAGGTGGTCGTGCCCAGCCGTGAAAACATCACCGTCTACCGCCGCCTCATGCACGAGATCGAGCGCACCGTCGCGCACATTAATGGCGAACACAGCCAGCCGGGCTGGGTTCCCGTTCACTATGTGCACCGCTCTGTGCCGCGAAATGAGCTCCTCGCGCTCTATCGCGCCGCCAGCCTCGCTCTCATCACCCCTCTCAAGGACGGGATGAATCTCGTCTCAAAGGAATACTGCGCCGCGCGCACCGAAAACGATGGCGTGCTCGTCCTGAGCGAGTTCGCCGGCGCAGCTCCGGAGCTGCAGCGGGGCGCGCTGCTGGTCAACCCCTATGACGAGCTGGGTATTGCCGAAACGCTGAACCGCGCCGTGGAAATGAGTCCGAAGGAGCAGCGCAGCCGCATGAGGCGCATGCGCGCATGGATACGGCGTCACGACATCCTGCATTGGCGTGATAGTTTTTTCGCGGCTCTGGACGGACATTCCGGATCGGCCGTGCGCGCGCAAAAAGCGGGATGACTGCTGTTCAAGCGGACCGGCGCAGCACTTCCTGTCGCGGAAGAGTCATCACGAAAGCGGTTCCGTGGTCCTCGCGCTGCTGGCTGCTCACCACCTCCAGCCGTCCATGGTGCTTCTCTACAATGCCCTTGGAGACCCACAATCCCAGCCCCGTGCCGGCCTCTTTCTTTGTGGTGAAGAACGGCTCGAAGATCCTTCCCAGCAGGGACTTCGCGATTCCATGTCCGGTATCCGATATCGACAGCACTGCCTCGCCTCTCTCCGCGCGCAGTTCAATCCCAAGCACCCCATAAGGTTCCATCGCATCCAGCGCGTTCGACATCAGGTTCGCGAGCACTTGGCGCAGCTCCCCGGGCGCTCCCTCCACCATCACATTCTCCAGGCTGCGCGTGACCCGGATCTGCCGCGCATCCAGCTTGCGCTGATACAGCAGCAGCACGTCGTCCACGAGTTCGCGCAGGTCCACAAACCGCAGCGCGCCCGACTCGCGATAGAAACTGAGTGTCTGGCTCACGATGTGACCCACGCGCCGCAGTTCTTCATTCGCCGTCCGCAGATAGCTCTGCGAAGCCGGCGGCACACCCTGCTCGTGCTGCGCCAGATAGAGCAGATTGCTCACCGCCTCGAGTGGGTTGTTGATTTCGTGGGCTATCGTCGCCGCCAGGCGGCCCGCCGCGGCCAGTTGTTCCGTGCGCCGCAATAGTGCTTCCGTTTCCTTGCGCTCATGAATGTCCGTGGATGCGCCGAACCAACGCGCCACGTGGCCGTCCACATCCATCAACGGCTGGGCCCGCGTCATCACCCAGCGGTAGCTCCCGTCCGCATGCCGCATCCGATGCTCCATCTGGTACGGCATCTTCGTGCGCAGCGCATCCGCAAACGTGGCCATCGTACGGTCCCGGTCCTCGGGATGGATCAGCTCTGCCCCGCCAAACGGCTCGCTGGTTGGATCGGTTCCCGTGAACTCCCGCCAGTGTGCGTTCACGAACTCCGGCTCTCCTTCCGGCCCCGTCACCCAGACCATCTCCGGAACGGCCTCCAGCACCTGCAGCTTCTCTGCCTCGATCTCAACCAGGGAATCCTCTGCGTTGTGCTGCGGCGTCATGTCCTCGATAACCACCATCACCGCATGCGGCTTTTGTTTTGCATCGCGCAGCAAAGAGGCGCTCATATGCACCCAGAGTCTCGAGCCGTCCCTGCGAATCTGCCGCCCATCCATTCGCACGGACTCCTGCTCGCCTCGCAGCAGCCCTGCAAGCTTCGCGCGCAGCTCCGGCTGCAGCTCGCTTTCTTCCAGCGAAATAAACTCCCGCTTCTGCAGACTGGCCGCCGGGTACCCCGACATCTCGCAATACGCCGTGTTTGCATACTGGATCCTTCCCTTCAGGTCCAGCATCAGCATGCCGACGAACGCCGTCTCAATCGTCTCGTGAAACAGCGCGGCCGGAGAAACTCCTCCCGCAACCATCTCGGCCAGAATTGCCGGCAGCTTTCGCAAGCGGTCCCCCTCACACACTATCCCCGCAACAGTCTCTAGGGATCACTGTTAGGAATGCAGGAACAGAGGACTGAGATGGCCCGCCAAACACAATCCTGTGCTGTTTCTGGTTACTTGTCCGCAATCCGCAACACCGCCACACTCGCGGGCGGCAGCCCCATACCGCTGGGCTCGCAGTTCACGTCGGTCGCTGAAACAAGGATCGCGTCATAACGAGTGGTCACCGGCAGATGCACTGCTGCATTCCCGGCATTGAACATTACCTCGATCGAGCCACGGCGCATCCGTAACCATTTCTGAGCTTCATTGAAGCTCACCTCGACCTCACGTAACTGCCGCGATGTCAGTAACATCTCTCGGCGCCGCAGCGCGATAAGCTCTCTATGCCACACCAGCATTTCGGCGTGGTGGCCGTCGCCGCACTCCTCCCATTGCAGCTTCGATCGTTCATAGGTCTCGGTGGCCTGCGGGTCCGGCACCTCCTCCGGTTCCCAGCCAAACGCCACAAATTCCTTCCGCCGGCCCTCCGACACAAGTCGTCCCAGCTCCCTGTCCTGAAAATCCGTGAAGTAGCGGAACGGCGTCGATGCCGCAAACTCCTCGCCGGCAAAGATCATGGGAACAAAGGGCCCCAGAAGCACCATCGCCGCCGCGATCTTTGCGCGTCCCAGGTCGGTCACATGACTCAGCCGGTCGCCCTGGGCGCGATTGCCCACCTGATCATGGTTCTGGATATATCCAAGAAAGCGGTCTGCCGGCAGTTCTCCAATCGGCATGCCATGCTTTCGCTTGCGATACCGCGAATACTGCCCCTGATAGACAAAAACCTCTGTGATCGCCTTCGCCAGATCGGCCATGCTTCCGAAATCCGCATAATATCCCGCCGTCTCGCCTGTCAGCACCGTCCACAGCGCGTGATGAAAGTCATCGCTCCACTGCGCGTCCAGTTCGTAGCCGCGCGCCTCCCGCGCCGTCACTAGCCGGGGATCGTTCAGGTCGCTCTCGGCAATCAGCGCATAATGTCTGCCGGTGTGATTGCTCAGCGCGCGGACCTCTTCTTCCAGTTGCAACAGGAAGTGTTTCGCCGAGCGATCGATGAAGGCGTGCACCGCGTCGATCCGCAGCCCATCGAAGTGATAATCGCGCAGCCACATCAGCGCGTTCTCGATGAAGAACGCGCGCACCTCGGCCGAGCCTGCATCTTCAAAATTAACCGCGCCGCCCCACGGCGTCTTGTGATGGTCCGTGATGTAAGGTCCGAACTTCCCGCTGTAATTGCCGCTCGGTCCGAAGTGGTTATAGACCACATCGATCAGCGCAGCGAGCCCGCGCGCATGCGCGGCATCCACAAAGCGCTTCACTGCATCCGGCCCGCCATACGCCTCAATCGGCGCATACAGCGCCACGCCGTCGTAGCCCCAGCCATGCTCGCCTTCCGCCGAAGCCAGCGGCATCAGGCTCACATGCGTGATGCCCAGTTCACGCAGATACTCCAGCCTTCCGATTGCTGCATCCAGCGTCCCCGCGGGAGTGAACGTCCCCACGTGCAGCTCATAGATGACTCCGCTACCCAGCACGGGCGCACGCCACGCCGCATCGCTCCAACGAAATGTCGCGTGATCGACGATCTCCGATAGCCCATGCACGCCTTCAGGCTGCCGCGCCGAACGCGGGTCCGGCAGCGGGCTGTCCTCATCATCCAGCAGAAACCCATACCGGGATCCGGGCTGCGCCTTCTCCACAGTGGCCGCCCACCAGTCGCGCGGTTCGCGCTGCATCCCATACTGCTCGCCATCCACCACCACACGGACGCGCTTCGCCCGCGGCGCCCACACCCGAAACTCGTGCATGCAGAATCCTCAGCAGATCTTTTTCACTCTAGGATGCCTTTTCCTCTGCGCATCCACCCACACATGCCTTTTTGCTATCTCATCACTCATGCCAGCCAATGGCAGCACCGGCACAATCCGCGTCGGCATCTCCGGCTGGACCTACGCGCCATGGCGCGGCGTCTTTTATCCCAAAGGTCTAGCGCAATCCCGTGAGCTCGCCTACGCCGCGGGACGCTTCTCCACCATCGAGATCAACGGCACCTTCTACTGCCTGCAGCGGCCCTCGAGCTTCGCCTGCTGGGCCGCCGCGACGCCACCGGACTTCCTCTTCAGCATCAAGGGCTCGCGCTTCATCACCCACATGCTCAAGTTACGCAATGCAGAGCAGGCGCTCGCTAACTTCTTCGCTTCGGGTCTGCTCGCCCTCGGGCCGAAACTCGGCCCCATCCTCTGGCAATTCCCGCCGCAATTCCGCTTCAACCCCGACGTCCTTGAAGCCTTCTTCCAGTTGCTACCGCAAACCACCGAAGAGGCCGCCGTCCTTGCACGCCGTCACGATCAGCGCATCGAGGGCCGCGCGCACACCGAGACGGACAGCAATCGCCCGATCCGTCACGCCATGGAAATCCGTCACGACAGCTTTCTCACGGACGACTTCATCCGCCTACTGCGCCGATATCGCATCGCACTCGTCTGCGCGGACACCGTCGCCTGGCCGCGCATCGTCGACGCCACCGCCGATTTCGTCTACTGCCGCCTCCATGGATCGAAGGAGCTCTACGCCAGCGGCTACGGACCGAAGGCCATCGCCACCTGGGCCGATCGCGTCATCGCCTGGGCCACTGGCAATCCGCCCGGCGGCAATCGCATCTCGCAGTTTAGCGAGTCAGAAGCGCAGCCCCACGACGTCTACGTCTACTTCGATAACGACGCGAAAGTCCGCGCGCCAGTAGACGCTCTCAGCCTCGAACGCCGCCTCGCGAGACTCAGCTTTGCGCCACATTCGCTACCAGGGATCGGCGCACCAACCGTCTGTGAAGGATCTTGAAACCGATCAGATACAAGGAGCTTGTCAACACTCCGATCACCAACGCGAAGATCATGCCTGTAATGGCGCTTCCAACCCATCCCATCAGTGGATCGCCCTGCCACATCGGTTGCGGGCTGGCGCCTCCTACCTGAAGAAGCAAAAACCAGATGCCGACTGCAAGCGGCCCAATCAGACTCCCCACTGGCAGGAGGGTCCACATCTTCCATCCCTGCGCTTGCTTCACCGCCACCACCACCGGCAGACAGAGACACCAGATCGGGAGCGCGCACTTCATCGTGGCGCGAAAAATGGGAAGCATAAACCAAAGCTTGCCGAACCCAACACCATCCAGCAGGAAGCGGCTGAGAAGCAGGCTGAAGAGACAGATGGCAAGCGGCAGGCAAACGAACCATAGCCCAATGCGGCTCCACAGACCTACCGCGCCGGGCTCGGCAGATTTCAGCACGCTGCACCTCCCCGCGCTGAGCGATCGCCCAAACATAAACGGGCTCATGTCCAGCCGTCTATGCTCGATTCCCTGATTCCTGATAAATAGCGCGCACCCCGTCCAGTGCCGGCAGCAGCACCGGAACTTCCTTTCCCCATTCCTGAAAGAGCGCTATAGTGACGTCACCCCTCTTTCCCATCCCCTGCCAATTTTTGAGTTGAACACCGGCCCATCCCCTCCATTCGTCCCAAAGAAACAGGAGATC
>DASVAI010000166.1:0-5641 GCA_036376445.1 Acidobacteriaceae bacterium | reverse complement strand
GCATGGTGATCCGCTACGGCGAGAACGGCGCGCAGAAGCATCTAGAAGGCGGCGCGCTGACCAAGTTCATGGGACAGCTCAACGACTATCTCGCCTTCTTCGAGAAGGCGGACAAGCGCATCCGCAACGAGGAGGTCACTTCTCTGCTGGCGAAGCTGGAGCTGGTGCGGCGCACGGATTTTGAGTCGGCGGATGGCAAAGCTCCGGCGAAGCTGGCGCAACTGCATAAGGCTCTGCTGGGGATGCGGAAGACCTACCAGTTCAAAGACGTGGGAGAGCCTGCGCTGGATGAAGAGCACCAGACCTGGTCAGTGAGCTTTACCGATGCGGAAGGCGCAGTACGCCGCGTGGATTGGGCGCTGGCGTCGGCGCCGGAGTATCGCCAGATGATGGCAAAGCACGCGCAGATCAAAGATGAGCTGGAGCCGCCGTTCTTCATCGAATACGCGGCGAAAGGCAAGGCTGCGACCGCGGAAGAGAGCGTGGAAGAAGCTGTGGCGGATGATGGCTCGGACACGGCAACGGGCGAGGCGCTAACCGCGAAGGCTGTGCGCAAGGCGCCCAGGAATCCGCTGGAGCCGGTGGAGAAGAAGACGGCGCGCGATCTGTTCGAGTACGTGATCGAACAGGGACGGCGCGACTACCAGGTGCAGCGCTACAAGGGTCTTGGGGAGATGACGGCTCCGCAGTTGTGGGAGACGACGATGGATCCGGAGCGGCGCACACTGCTCTCCGTGAAGCTCGAAGACCTGGCGGCCACGGAAGAGATCTTCACCACGCTGATGGGCGAAGACGTGGAAGCGCGGCGCAAGTTCATTGAAGATAATGCGCTGGACGTGAAGAACCTGGATATCTAGAGCATTTTCGGTCTAGGTGTAGTCCATCTAACGACGATGTGTGGCTTTTCTTAACGGAAAAGCCACGTCGAGAGTAGATTCGTGTCCACAGTAGTACCGAAAATGCTCTAAGGCGCGACTTCGGTCGATCATGGTGCTGAGGTTTGCTGCTTCGTCTGTTCGATGAAGACCAGCTCAGAGCTGTTGGCATTCGGAAGCGCCACGCGAATCCCGTTGCGGAGCAACTCGCTTCCCCTGTCGATCCGGTCGGGTGCGCTGCCGTCCTGAAAATGCAGGCGGTATGCGGCGCCGGGGTTGAATCCGTGGAGCAGGAACGTGTGCTGCTTCTCGTCCGGCGCGGAGCCGCGAAAGGCATACACGACTGCCTGTCCGCGATGCGGGTCATAGTATTCCATGCCATCCCAGTGCACGCCGTCCGGCCGGTCGGAGATGTGATAGAGATTGGCGTCGCGGATGAATGGCCGCAATTTTTGTTTGTAGAGCGCGAACTCCTGTTTGGCGGCAGTGTGCTGCTCCGGTGTCCAGGCGTTTGTGTCCTGCATGATGGTGAGCCAGCCCATCATGCCGCTGCGGAGCATGTAGCGGAAGTTATCGATCTTCGGTGTGGGCCACTTCTCAACGTAGGCTTCCAGCATGGCGGCGGGAAGCACCTGGCTTGCGTCGTAGAAAGCGCGGCGGTTGGAAAGCGGATCGTACGAATCGGTGATGGAAAAGTAGTCTCCATGCGACGCGCTGCCAAAATCCACCATCCGCCCGCCATCGTTGCAGATTTCAAAGAGCAGATTGGGATGCTGCCGGCGCAGATGTGAGTAGATCTCGTAGTAGGCGCGGACGGCGTGATAGCTGACGTCGGTGGAGTTGGATGTGTCCGGCATTGCAACGCCGCTGCCGCCAATGGTGGTGACGGCGCCCGGCGGAGGCGGCGCGTGCGGATGATCCGTGCGCGCACAATTGCGCGGCACGAGATAGCCATCGTGCTCGAGCATGTCCAGCTTGTCACTGGCGATGATTCGCTCAAGCTCGCTCTGCGCGTACTGCTTCGCAGCCGGCAAGCCGATATCCGTTGTGCGTCCTACAAATGCATCGGGCTTCCAGCCGGCCGGGGTATCGGCCACAAGCCAGTCCTTTGTCTTCGGATCATGGACGTTGAGAGCGCCCGGTTCGGTGTTGATGCCAGCCTGCGCCCAATCTACCCAAATGCCGAATTTCAAACCGCGACGGTGCGCGTGGGCGGCAACAGCAGCCAGGCCGTGCGGAAACTTCTTCGGATCGGGATACCAGTCACCGACTCCGCGAAACCAGCCCGCATCCAGATGGAACATCTCAACGCCCAGCTCTGCTGAATCATCGATCATGCGCGCGGCCAAAGCTTCGTCGACCGCCATGCCGCTGCCCCAGCTGTTGTTTACCAGCAAGGGATAGATCGGGTTTTCCCATGTTCGTGGATTTGTGAGCACCTGTCGTATCCACGGCCGTAGCAGGTTTCCGAGGCCGTCGCGGCCGCCGGTGAATGCGCCGACAAATACAGGCGGTGTTTCAAAACTCTTACCGGGCGAGAGGCGCGTGCGAAACGGTACGGGATGGGGATTCAGACCAACAACGCCGCTGACTTGGCTGACGGAGCGCTCCAGCGTAAGACTCGTTCGCCCGCTGAACTCTACGCCGATGTACCAGCCGTCGCCGGTGGCGCCGTTCCGTTCCACCATGAACCAGGGGATGATCTCTCGCGGCTCGCCATCTGCTGCATAGGTGCTGGAGGCTCCTTCCCATCTGTAGCCGGAGTGAACCTCCACTTCGTGCGTGCCGATGGGCGACGGTTTGCCTGCGCCCTTGTCGATGTAGATCTGTTGGAGCGCCTGCGCAGCAGAGAGAGCGAAGCTGTACCGGAAGCTGGCCTGCAACGGAATCCATACCTCGCGTGTATCGAGATTCTCAATGCGGATGCGGTGTTCGATCGGTCCGGTGGCTGCCGGCGCATTCCATTCCCAGGTAAGGCGGAGGCGCGGCGAGTGTGTTTCGTAGACGAACGCGATGCGTGTTCTGCCGATCTTGCTCGCGCTCGTATTCAGTTCCCAGTGGAGAGGCGCCGAGCGGCCCGCTATTTCCGCCCCGGCGATAAGCTCTTCCGGCACTTCATTCAGCCATGGCGAGCGGCCAGCGGTGCTCAGGCTGATTAGCCGCGGCGCAGTCGGGTCGGCTGCGAGTTGTACGGTAGTCTGCCCGGTGCTTAGCGTGGCAGATCTCTGCGCGCCCGCTGCTGCGCTGAAGGCAAACACACAGGCTGTCGCGATGCTGCGAATCAGACATCGCTTCATGTAGCGGCTCCGAGCGGTTTTGTTGGCTCCGAATTGTGGATGACTCACTCCAGCACTGCCGCGACTTTTCCTTGCCATTGCTGCGGGGAAGGCGCACAATCCGGCTACATCTGATGCAGTGATTTTCTTCCCTCTTTTCTGCGAAGCACACCTCCCCGCGGGTTCCCGGTTTTCGTTCCAAAGAAGATTAGCAAGTCAGGAGAGATCCATGCGCATTCGTCGTTGTTCTCTGATCGCGATTGTCGTGCTGGCGACAGCCGGCACCGCATTCGCCGCTGATAGTCCGTGGGCAGGCAAGTGGAAGATGGATGCTTCCCAGAGCAAGCTTACGGGAAACACGATCCAAATCAGTTCCATGGGTGACGAGCTGGTGTACACCGCACAAGGCCACACAACGAAGTACAAGCTGGGCGGTGGTCCCACGAAGACGTGGGCCGGCGATGAAACGAGCTGGAAAAAGATCGACAACAGCACCTACGAGAGCCATGCGACGGCCAATGGCGTAGATCTTGGCACCGACACGTGGACCGTGTCACCCGATGGGAAGAGCCTTAAGCTGGAGAGTAAGGGCACGAACCCGGACGGATCCAGCTTTGACGATGCTGTGGAGTACGCGCGGGTGGGCGGAACACAAGGTCTGACCGGAAGCTGGAAGAGCACGAAGGCCAACCTCAACGAAAACCGAATGTACGACATCGCCGACAAGGGGCCGGATGAGCTTACCTGGAATATTCCGGAGATCAAGGGTGTGCTGGATATCAAACTCGACGGCAAAGATTATGCGCCGGTGGGACCGACTGTTCCCAAAGGCCTGACGATCGCTCTGACGAAAGCAGGACCGCACACGCTGAAGATGGTGGAAAAGATGAACGGGGCGGTGACGTATCACAGCACGATGACGGTTTCAGCCGACGGAAAGAAGATGACCGAGGTAGGCACTCCGGCGAAGACGACCGAGACCTTTACCTCGGTTTGGATCAAGCAATAGCAGTGCACTTCGCATCACTCGACAGGCCGCGAATGGCTTTCCCGCTGTTCGCGGCCTTTTCATTTGTGCAATGCGAGGATACGAACTATTTCGCATTGTCGGGCTGCATTTTTCTCGTTGCGCGATAGCGTTGGAGCAGATCCCGCAGCCGCGATTTCGTTATTCCGTGAGCTTCGGGTGCAGCTTCTGAAAGCCAGTCGCTTCCTGATAGGCCCGCGCAAAAGCGCAGAGTTTTGCATCCTGATACAAGCCGCCAAGAAACGTGATGCTTACCGGCGTACCGGGGCCTCCGCTGGAATCATCGTCGTCGTCTGTCTTTGTAGGCACGGGCGCATCGTTACCGCGAATGCCGTTGGGTACGATCACGGCAGGATTTCCGGTGAGATTGGTCGCGACCAGCTGAGCGCCGCCGCTGGGAGTAACGATCACATCGACTTCGTGAAAGAGCGCCGCCATCTGCTCGATTGCGAGCGCGCGTGCGCGATTCGCCTGGATGTACTCGACTGCAGGGTAGAAGCGTGAGACGCGAAAGAGGTTCGGCCAGTCGTCGGCGCTCTGCTCGGTCAACAGCTTGTCGCGACCGCTCATCGTCAGATCATCGAAAGCAGCCGCCGCTTCCGCAGTCAGCAGAGGGGATATATCGCCGTAGGGCAGAGCAGGCAATGCTACGGGTTTGAGATCGACACCCATGGCGCGCAGTTTTTCGAGGGCGGCCTGTTCATATTGGCGATCGTATTCACGGCTGACGCGGTCGGCCGCACGATCGTGCTCGTCGGTGAGACGCTTTTTCTTTTCCGCGTCTGTTTCGGAAACGGGAGGCTTGGCTGCTTCCTGCGGATGTTCAGATTCGAATGCATCTTTCAGATAGCCGACGCGCAGCTTATGCCAATCGAATGCGGCGTCCCACGTAAAGCCAGCGTTGCGTGCGGATAGATCGTGACCGTCGGGACCATGGATGAATTGCGTAACTATGGCGCAGTCCTCTACCGCGCGGCAGATGGGACCGAGCTTATCCATGGTCCAGCTCAAGGCCATCGCACCGGTGCGCGGGATCAATCCGAATGTGGGGCGTAGCCCGGTGGCGCCGCAGCGTGTCGACGGTGAAGCGATCGAGCCTAACGTTTCCGACCCGATCGCGAAGGCAAGGCAGCCGGCTGCGACCGCCGAGGAAGAGCCGGCGGAAGAACCACTGGAGCCCTGCTTGGGGTTCCAGGGATTGCGCGTGCGCCCGCCGAACCATTTGTCGCCCATCGCGAGCGCACCCAGCGTGGTCTTGGCGACGAGTACGGCGCCAGCGGCGTCGAGACGCTTCACAACGGTCGCGTCTTCCTCGAAGGCCTGGCGCTCAAAGCCGCCCGCACCCCAAGTTGTCGGATATCCCTTCACAGCGAGCAGATCTTTTGCGCCCCAGGGCAGTCCATGCAGCGGGCCGCGATATTTCCCTGCGGCGATCTCGCGATCGGCTTCGCGCGCCTGTGCAG
>DASVAI010000148.1:0-3436 GCA_036376445.1 Acidobacteriaceae bacterium | reverse complement strand
TTGCAGGTCGGACTCAGCAAGCGGAATTGGGCTGGCCGGAAAGAAAAGGATGCAGCCCTGCTCCAGGCGCTCACACCACTCGCGCTGCTGTTCGGCCGAGGCGGTCTCTGGTGCAGTGATGGTGACGAGTGACATGGGTTTCTTCAGGAATGGCTCGCGAGCTTGCGCCGCAGCCAGAGAATGAAGAGCGCGGCGAAGCTCACGATAAGCACAAAAATTCCCGCCGGCAGCGCAATGAACTTGTAGCTGGTGTCGAGCGTCACGTGGTGACCTCCGGCGCGGTTGTAGATCATCAGGCCAAAGATGCTGAGAAATGTGACGCCGAAGAAAGCCATGAAGCCCAGCGCAAATGAGATCAGCGTGTTCGCGAAGAAGCCGAAGTCGCCCACCGGAAAGCCGAATATGCGAAAGGTGTCATGGGGGGGCCGTGCATGGGGAGTGGGGCCGGAGTTGCTGGCAGAGATTGCAGACATAGAGAGAGAACGCTCTCAGCTAGAATACTCAAGATGGGGCACACCGCACAGACTGAGCTGCTGCCGGCCGCCCAGGTGGCTCGCCAGACGCCGGTGCAGCAGTCGGAGAATGGCATCTTCTATGCCACCTTTGGCGACCACAAGCTGCCGCCGGGCGAGCTGGAACAGGTGATCGGCGCGATCCCGCGGGACGTGGCCGGCGCGCTGAAGCATCGCGCCTACTATTTTGTGCCGCTCACCATCCATGAACAGGAAGGCGACTCGGTCCCCGAAGACGCGCATTCGAGCGGTGAGACGCTGATTTCGCCTGCGTTCACGAATGAGCTGAGCGACCGCGCCATCTGCCACCGCAACGTGCACTTTGCCGGCGGTGATTACATTTTTATCTCCACGCGGCTGATGCAGGACAAATTCGCGCTAGCGTTCGAGCTCTTCATCAATGTGGGTCATCACTTCGTGGACACAGCCGGCGTACCGGCGAGTTTCGGTGAACTGCTGGACCGTCAGGCCATGGCCGGCACGCGCGGTGAGACCAGCCATGACGCATGGGAGAGCCGGGCGCGCGCCTATGGCGAACCGGATCGCGGCCGGCCCGGCGAGGCGCAGCGAATCGATGAGAGAGCGAAGACCTCCTTCATCCACGCTGCTTTCGCGGATGCGGTGGCCATCTATATGTTGTCGCTGACCGTGGACTTCGATTACGCCGATCTGCGGGAGCGGGAGTATCCTCTGCTCGCTCCGCCGGCGCTCGCGGAGCGGTTGCGCGCGGTGGCAGCGCTGTTTCCGCCCAATGCTGGCTACGAGTTCCAGGTGCTGTATCGGCGCGACTCGCGGCGCTGAATAGGATGACCCATGCAGGGTATCGAAAACCTGAAGGTACTTTTCATCGCAGGTTTTGGCCCGATCGTCCGCGAAACAACGGAGAGCCGCAAACTCTACCGCGAAGTCCTCGGCGTTCCTTTTAAAGAGGAAAGTGGCGGCTATCTTCATACCGAAGCTGTTCCTGGCGCAAAGACCTTTGCTTTGTGGCCGCTTTCTCAGGTGGCAGAGTCTTGTTTTGGCACCGATTCGTGGCCCGAGAACATTCCTGCCCCGCAGGCCTGGCTTGAATTCGATGTGGAGAGTGTTGAAGGAGCAACCGCCGCTCTCGAATCGGCTGGATATCCAATTCTGGTGAAGAACAGGAAAGAACCGTGGGGACAAGTCGTGAGCCGGTTCATCTCACCGGAAGGGATACTGCTCGGCATTACGTTCACTCCATCCATGCGGAAACACCAGTAGCGCCGTCTGATTTCTGAGCCTCGTAGCAGCGCCATGGAATCAAATCTGAACGGGGAGGAGTCTTGCCGACGCAGGGGACAGCGGTCTTCACCGTACCGGAAAGCGCCGCGCGACGCGGAGGCCAGACCGTCTTCACCATTCTGGCGGCGATCAGCGCATGCCATCTGCTGAATGACCTTGTTCAGGCGACGATCCCCTCGCTCTACCCGCTCTTCCATAGCATCTTCGGTCTCTCGCTCGGGCAGATCGGGATGATCACCTTCACCTATCAGTTGACCGCGTCGCTCTTTCAGCCCTTCGTCGGCATGGCAACCGACAAGAAACCGATGCCATATTCGCTCGCGCTGGGGATGAGCTTTTCGCTCTGTGGCCTGGTGCTGATGGCCTATGCGCCGACCTACGGATGGCTGCTCGTCGCCGGCTCGATGGTGGGGCTGGGCTCATCGATCTTTCATCCGGAGTCGTCCCGCGTGGCGCGTCTCGCCTCCGGCGGCCAGCATGGGCTGGCTCAGTCGCTCTTCCAGCTTGGCGGCAACTTCGGAAGCGCGCTCGGACCGCTGCTCGTGCTTTGGCTCGTACTCTCAGCCCGCAGCCCGCATGCCGGTCAGCATCGTATCGTGTGGTTCTCTGTCGCAGCGCTGGTCGCGATCGTCATGCTGATTTCCATCGGCGGATGGTACAAGGCGCGAGTAAAGGAAAGGCCGACGAGCAGAAAGAAGGCTGCCGAACATGGGGAGTCGCAGCTCACGCGCAGCAAGCTCACACGGGCGATGGCGGTGCTGATGACGCTGGTGTTCTCGAAATACTTCTATCTCGCCAGCATCACGAGTTACTACACCTTCTATCTCATGCAGCGATTCCACGTAACGCTGCACCAATCCGAGATGTATCTGTTTGTCTTTCTCGGCGCGGTCGCGCTCGGCACCATCCTCGGCGGCCCCATCGGTGACCGCTACGGCCGGCGCTTGGTCATCTGGGTCTCCATTGTGGGCGTGCTGCCGTTCACGCTGATGCTGCCCTACGCCAACCTTGAGTGGACCGCGATTCTCAGCTTCATCATCGGCCTCGTGCTCTCATCGGCCTTCTCGGCGATCCTGGTGTACGCGCAGGAGCTGGTGCCCGGCCGCGTCGGCACGATCTCCGGCCTGTTCTTCGGTCTCGCATTTGGCATGGGCGGACTGGGCGCCGCCCTGCTTGGCAAGCTCGCCGATATGACCAGCCTGAACCTCGTCTACCACGTCTGCTCATACCTGCCGGCCTTGGGCCTGCTGACCGGGCTGCTTCCGAAGATCGATGAACACCTGCTGCCGCGCGAACACGAAGCTGCCGAAGCTTAGATCCGGCGGTTACGATTCAGATCCGGCGAG
Organism: Acidobacteriaceae bacterium; assembly: GCA_036376445.1. GTDB lineage: Bacteria > Acidobacteriota > Terriglobia > Terriglobales > Acidobacteriaceae > KBS-83. The sequence goes on along the minus strand of DASVAI010000148.1, from coordinate 315 downwards.
CGCATCCATGATGGCCTGGATGTGCACCCGCGCGCCGTCCAGGTGCGGAAAATCAGTGTTGTGCTCGTTGAAGACGAAAGCCAGATCGGTTCCCGCCAAGACGATCGCATCCACCTTCTCACGCTCAATGACGGAATGGGCGAGCGATCGCAACTGCTCGTAGTCTTCCGGAGAGGCCTTTGCTTCTTCGACGACTCGGACATAAATATCGCTGACGAGATTCGTTTCTTCGCTCCTCAATGCGATCACATCGCAACCGTCCAGCCTTCCGAAGAGGCCCGTCTCCATCGTGACCCGCGCGCCGAATACAGCCAC
>DASVAI010000136.1:0-5461 GCA_036376445.1 Acidobacteriaceae bacterium | reverse complement strand
ATGCAGCAGACCATTGGTGCTGGCCCACGTGAGCGCGCGATGGCTGAGCTCGTCACGGAGTCTCGCAGCATAGGCGCTCATCCAGCTTGCGCCCCAACGGCCGCGATCGGTGGTTCCCTGTGCGACATGTTTGCAGCGTAGCGGGTCACAACCCGGTAAGGCAAACAAACGGCGAAAATGTCTGGCATTTGCGAAATAGCAATACAAATGCAGCGAGGACATCGAGACGATTTCCCTCGGGCATCGGATTACTCAGGCGAGGCGATCCGGCGGAGCAGATCGCCCGCCAAATTCATCCAGGAGATTCCCCCATGCAAGCAGTCGTGTATCGCGGTATTGGCGAAGCTGCTCTTGAAGCAGTTCCCGATCCAAAGATCCAACAGCCGACCGACGCCATTCTTCGAATTACCGGAAGCGCTATCTGTGGACGGACCTGCATTTTCTGCGCGGAACATTTCCCGGAATGAAGGAGGGACGCATCCTCGGGCACGAGGCGGTCGGGATCGTGGAAGAGACCGGCAAGTCGGCGCGCAATTTGCGCAAAGGCGATCGAGTGGTGGTGCCCTCCACGGTGGGCCGTGGAAGTTGCGTGTACTGCCGCGCCGGATATCACTCGCAATGCAACGTCGCCAACCCTAAGGGACCGGACTCGGGCACGGTGTTCTTTGGCGGCCCGGAGGCTGCAGGCGGATTGGACGGATTGCAGGCGGAGTATGCGCGCATTCCCTTCGCGGGAACCAACCTGGTAAGACTTCCGGACGAGATTACCGACGATCAGACGATCCTGATGTCGGACATACTGCCGACGTCCTATATGGCCGCGGTGATGGCAGAGATCAAACCGTCAGATACAGTGGCGATCTTCGGATGTGGGCCGGTAGGCCTGTTTGCAATTGCGTGTGCGCAGCACCTTGGGGCCGGGCGGTCTTCGCAATCGACAATGTGCCATCGCGACTGGAGATGGCGCGCACGCACGGCGCCGAAATTATTGACTTCGACAAGGAAGATCCGATAGCGGTGCTCAAGGATCTGACGCAGAATACAGGTCCGGACCGCGCAATCGATGCCGTCGGCGTGGATGCGGCGACGGCAAAGAAGGGTCCGGCCGCCTCGCCTGAATCGGCTGAGAAGTTTCAGGAGGAGCTGAAAGAGATTGCGCAAGAGGGAACGCCCGAAGACAAGTCGTTTCAACCGGGCGGTGCTCCGTCGCAGGCGCTGAAGTGGGGCGATTGAATGCGTGGCGAAGGCCGGATCCGTGTCAGTGATCGGGGTCTATTCCGGGCCGGTGCAGGGCTTCCCGATTGATAAGGTACTCGAGAAGAACCTCACGGTAAAAGCCGGCAATTGTAATCATCGCCGTTACCTTACCGAGATGGTCGAGCTGGTGCGCAGCGGCATAATCCAGCCGGAGCAATTTCTTACACAGAAGGAACCGCTGCAGTCGGCTATGGATGCCTACCGGTCCTTTGCGACGCATGAGCGCGGATGGATCAAGGTGAAGCTGGAACCGGCAGCGGGCAAGAGAAAGGCAGCGTAACTCGGAAATTGCGGCACGCGCCAAAGCTAAGTCTCTCGGGGCGATGCAACTTAGATCCTTGATCGCCCCTCCAATGAGCAGACAAAGCGGAGGCGGGCATGGCATGAAGAGATCTCCTGGTCTGCTGTGGATAGCGGCAATCGCCGCCTTCTACATGCCCGCGACAACCCGCGCAGCCGTGAGCGGCGGCGATCGTGCATTTTTGATCGAAGCCATGCAGTCAAACGTGAACGTGATCGCGCTGAGCACGCTGGCCGTAAAGAGAGCGGCCAAGCCGGAATTGAAGGACTTTGCTCAGAAGATGATCACCGATCACAAGATGCTGCAGAAGAAGCTGCGTCCGTTTGCGATGGCCTGGTCTGTATCAGCGCCGGCACATCTGGATGCCGCGCATCACGATGCTTATAGAAAGCTACAGAAGCTTCGCGGCTCGGCATTCGATAAGCAATATATAGATGTGACCGACAAGGATCACAACGACATCCTGGTGGCATTCACGCACGAAGCAAATGTAGCAAGTGATCCCGATTTCAAATCTACCGTGGTTAGCGAAAAATCCGTGATCGCCGCCCATACCAACATGGCCGATGATCTGAAAAGCAAGCTATGAAACCGGCGTGAGCACAAATATGGCAGCGGAAACGAAAGTCTACACTGTGCAAATTGATCTACAAGGCTGCAGCGGATGCGGGACCGAAGCCGGTTATACGGTGATAGGTCCGGATGGCGTGGAAGAAGGCGCGATTTACAACGACCGGCATGCAGCCGAGGAAATTGCAGAGTTAATGAACTCTGCGTACGAGCAGGGACGCCGCGCAGCGGCGGCATAGCGATCGTGCGCCGCCTGCGCGACTAAGCAGGTGAGCTGTACTCCACGTCTCCCTTGGCACGACCGGAGGTGTTTTCTCATCAGGAAGCATTGCCACCCGTTACTTCCACGCCAGCCGCCGTACCCTCCATTTGACGCGTCTCGGTATTCGGATCAGCCACGATGTGGCTGCTCCACTGAAGCCACGAGTTAGGATGAGGCATGGACCTGCCCGTGAAAGCTCCGGTATTGCCGATGCTCGCGAAGCGAGTGGACGAGTTGCCGACGGAGGGGCTTTGGATATTTGAGCCGAAGTGGGATGGATTTCGCGCTCTGATCTTTCGCGACGGAGACGAAGTCCTGATTCAAAGCCGCGATGAAAAATCACTGAATCGCTATTTCCCGGAGCTGATCGATCCTATCCTCCAGCAGACTCCGAAGCAGTGTGTGCTGGATGGCGAGATCGTGATCTCCAGGGGCGGTGCGCTTGATTTCGACGCCTTGCAGCTCCGCATCCATCCGGCGGCGTCGCGTGTCCGTCTGCTCGCCGAACAACTGCCGGCCTCATTGGTGGCCTTCGACCTGCTGTGTGAGGGAGATCGTGATTTACGGGAGGAGCGGTTCGAGCAGCGCCGAGCGCGGCTGGAGCAAGCTCTGCAATCCGCCGAGCCGCCGGTGCACATAACGCCTGCCACGCGTGAGCGAAAGATCGCGACCGATTGGTTTCGCCGTTTTGAGGGCGCAGGGTTGGATGGCGTGGTGGCAAAACCCAGCGAGGGTGCTTACGAATCGAACAAGCGCGTCATGCTGAAGGTCAAGCATGAGCGCGATTGTGATTGTGTGGTCGCCGGATTCCGCTGGTACAAGGATGCGAAGGATGAAGCCGTCGGTTCGCTGCTGTTGGGGCTTTTCGATGAGTCCGGAACGCTACAGCACGTTGGCGTGTGCGCGAGTTTCACGAAGGAGAAACGGACGGAGCTGCTGAAGTTTCTGACGCCGTACCGGAAGAATGCGCTTGCGGACCATCCGTGGGCATCGTGGGCCGAGGGCGATCCGGCTACGTCGAATGGCGAGCACCGCATGCCCGGCGGACAGAGCCGATGGAGTCAGGGGAAGGACCTTTCCTGGGAGCCGCTGCGTCCGGAATTGGTAGTGGAAGTTGCGTATGAGCACATGCAGGGTCGGCGCTTCCGGCACATGGCGCACTTCCGCAGATGGCGCACGGACAAGAAGCCGGCGGACTGTACCTATGCGCAACTGGAAGTCGTACCGCCGCACGAGCTGGAGGAGATTTTCTCCGCAGGCCGTTAGCGTTGGATGCTCACTCGTCCTGTTGCTTCGACTGGCGCTGTCGCCATTCGCGCGTTGGGTCGTCATCCGGGTCCGGCGTTTCCTGCGGCGGCCGCTGCTCTTCCGGCACATGGCGCAGGTTCAGGCGTATGCGGGTCCAGGTGGAGGAGCGTCCACGCATTCGATCGACCAGCACGTCATCCGGTTGCAGATGTGCGGCAGCTTGCTGATATCTCTGCCTCCACCGCTCAAGGCCCGCCAGAGCCTCCGCCTCTGACGGCGAGTTGGCGATGACCAGCAGCGGCATTTTGACCCGAGGCTTCCGTGAAGATTTCTTCGCTGCAGATCTTGCGCGCGACGGCGCTACCCGCGGCGCTTCACCTTCTGTCTTGCGGAAATGAGGCGGCCACGGCGCATCTCCGAGTCCCTCGGCCTCATCGTGGGCCGCCAGATCGAGCAGGTATTCAAGCGAATCGGCCGCGGCGTCCATGCCGGCGTGCGGATCGCCCGATGTGGCGAAACGCTTCGGCATCGTGAATACGGTGAAGTCCGCTGGATCGCAGTCCGTTACTTCGCCCCAATGCAGCGGCGCAGAGACGCGCGCGTCCGGCAGCGGGCGGACGGAGTATGCGGAAGACGTGGTGCGGTCCTTGGCATTCTGGTTGTAGTCCAGGAAAACGCCGTGGCGTTCTTCCTTCCACCACTTGGAACTTGCGAGGTCCGGAAGGCGACGCTCGATTTCGCGCGAGAGCGCGAGGGCAGCGCGGCGGACTTCGCTAAAACCCCAGCGAGGTTGGATGCGGACGAGGACGTGCATGCCGCGGGAGCCGCTGGTCTTCGGCCAGCTACGGATACCCGCATCGTCGAGCAGCGCCTTCACCTCCATGGCGACACGCTGCACATCTTTCCACGACACACCGGGACCGGGATCAAGATCGATGCGCAGCTCGTCGGGATGATCGAGATCGCGCGATCGCACAGGATGAGGGTGCAGCTCCATGCATCCCAGATTGACGATCCATGCCAGGCCCGCTGCGTCGTCGACAACGAGTTCTTCCGCCGTCCTGCCGGAAGGAAAGGACAGCACGACGGTGCGAAGCCAGGCAGGGTGATCTGAGGGAGCGCGCTTCTGGTAGAAGGCCTCGCCTTCCGCGCCATTCACGAAGCGCTTGAGAACAATTGGGCGATCCCGGATGCCGCCAAGCGCGCCGGGCGCAACTGACAGGTAATAGCGGACGAGGTCGAGCTTGGAAAGCTTGACCTGCGTGGAGAAATACAGCTTTTCGGGATGCGTGATTCGGACTTCGTGACCATCGATGCGCAGTATCTCGACCGACTCATCCCGTTTCACTTCCTTAGGCTACACCGAGGGAAGCCGGGCTTCCCATATCTTCGATAGGAGTCGCGGCAGAATCCCAGCCGTGCAATGTGGCGGGCTATGTATGATGGGCGCGATGCTTCTGCCGCTTTTTGGCGTGTTGGGCCAGGCCTTCGCTGTACCAGACTTCAGGTGTGGACGGTTTCATGTCAGATTTTGCTGCTGCGGATTCGAAGCGCACGTATAACCGCTTTCTTTTACTGGTGGCCGGGTTCGGCGGCTTGCTGTATGGCGTGGATGTGGGCATCATCGGCGGCGCACTACCTTACCTGGAAGCGACGTCGCACCTAACAGCAGGCCAGCTCTCGATCATCGTGGCCGCGGTGCTGCTGGGCAGCGTCTTTTCCACTCTCTTCTCCGGAATGCTGGCCGACTGGATCGGCCGCAGGCCGCTGATGACGCTCAGTGGCATCGCCTTCGTCATCAGCATTCCAATCATCGCGCTGTC
>DASVAI010000134.1:0-7298 GCA_036376445.1 Acidobacteriaceae bacterium | reverse complement strand
GCGCATTTGAGGTGAGAAACGATCACGGGCGCGCGGCTATGGCGGCCGATGGTGAAGGCTTCCTCCATTGCCGGAACGATAGCGTCCGACTCCGAGCGCAGGTGCGTGACGTACAGCGCGCGGGCTGCGGCCAGAGGCTCTGCGAGTGCGAGGACTTCGTCCGTGGAAGCGGCATTAGCGGAGAGGTAGGCGAGTCCTGTGCTGAGGCCGAGCGCGCCGGCGGTGAGGGCTTCCTGCAACTGGCGCTGCATGGCCGTGATCTCCGATTGGGAAGCCGTGCGATCGAGGCGCTCCATGTGGTTGCTGCGTAGCGCGGTGTGGCCGACGAACGCAGCGACGTTGACAGCAGGCCGGGCGTTCTGCAGGGCGGCGACATAGGAGGCGAAGGTCGGATAGCGGAAGACTTGCGCCTCTCCGAGCAGATTCATTGGATCGGGCGGAGTGCTGCGCAGCGTGACCGGCGCCGCGCTGATGCCACAGTTCCCGGCAATAACGGTGGTGACGCCCTGAGAGAGTTTCGGCAGTATGGCCGGAGTACGAATGACCGCTGTGTCATCGTGGGTGTGGGCATCGATGAAGCCGGGCGCGAGCGCGAGGCCGTCAGCATCGATCGAGATTGCTGCGTTTACCTGCAGCTTCATGCCGATGCGGAAGATGGCGTCGGCGAGGATGGCGATGTCGACGTTCTCTGCTGCGGGAGCTCCGCTGCCGTCAATCACAGTGGCGTTGCGGATGATGGTGTCGCAGGTCGGCTTCACTGTGGTTTCAGGATATAGGCTGGAGTGGGCGGAAGAGCATGATGTCGAAACCAGAGAATGCCGGACCGATGGAGAAGGGGCTGCGGCTGCTACCGGGCTCCATTGAGGACCTGGACTATTCCGCGCTTGACTGGAACCTGCTCCGTGAAGACCTGAGCCTGCCCTGCGCGGTTTTGTACCAGGAGAAGCTTGAGCACAACCTGGAGTGGATGCAGCGGTTTGCCGCGCAGTATGGCGTGAAACTTGCGCCGCATGGTAAGACCACGATGGCTCCGAAATTGTTCGCGATGCAGTTGCAGGCGGGCGCCTGGGGCATCACGCTGGCGACGGCGCAGCAGACAGATGCGGCGTATCGCCATGGCGTGCGCCGCGTGCTGATGGCGAATCAGCTTGTGGGCCAGCAGAACATGGAGATCATCTCGGCGCTGCTGCGCGATCCGGGCTTTGAGTATTACTGCCTGGTGGATTCGGCGGATCAGGTGGAACTGCTGGGAAGTTTCTACGCGAGCCGCGGGCAGCGTCTGCAGGTGCTCGTGGAACTCGGCGTGGAGGGCGGCCGCACGGGGGTTCGCAATGATGAGCAATTGCGAGAGGTGCTCGCCGCGCTTGCGCGATGGAGCGGGACGCTTGCGCTATGTGGGGTGGAGATTTACGAAGGCGTGCTCGATGACGAAGAGCGTATCCGTGGGCTCCTGCATCGCGCGACGGAGCTGACGCGGACGCTGGCGGCGGAGAAGAAATTTGCGCGCGATCCGATCCTGCTGTCGGGATCCGGATCGGCCTGGTATGACGTGGTAGCGGAGGCGTTTGCCGGCGCGGCGCTGGGCAAGGCGGTGGAGATTGTGTTGCGGCCGGGCTGCTATCTGACACATGACGCCGGCATGTATCGCGAGGCGCAGGCGAAGATACTGAAGCGCTGCCCGATTGCGGCCAGGATGCAGTGGGCGCTGCTGCCGGCGCTCCAGGTGTGGGCGTATGTGCAGTCCATTCCCGAGCCGGAGAAAGCAATCGTTGGGCTGGGGAAGCGCGATGCGTCGTTCGACAGCGGGCTTCCGATACCGGCGCTGCATTTTCGGCCTGGAAGCACCGCGCCGGCGACGGTTCCGCCCAGGTGGGCGGTGACGAGGATGATGGACCAGCACGCGTTCCTACGCATCGAACCGGGAGACGATCTGCAGGTGGGCGACATGATCGCGTTCGATATTTCGCATCCGTGCCTGACGTTCGACAAATGGCGTGTGATGCCGGTCATCGATTCGCGATACCGAGTGGTGGACGTAATTCGCACCTTCTTCTGAGCGGATAGCAGGAAAACCCAGTGCTGTGCATACGGCGTCCTAGTGGATAGCTGGACTTTTCCCTTCGTTCCAGCATGGGAGTGCTTTGTGACCAACGCATCGGACGTGCTGGTGGAACGGCTTATTGCATGGGGAGTGGACACGATCTTCGGGTTGCCCGGAGATGGAATCAATGGAGTCTTCGAGGCTCTCCGCAAAAACCAGGACAAGCTGAAGTTCATTCATGTGCGGCATGAAGAGGCGGCTGCCTTCATGGCGTGCGCGTATGCGAAGTTCACCGGGCGACTGGGGGTGTGCATTGCCACCTCGGGGCCCGGCGGCATACATCTGCTCAACGGGCTCTACGACGCGAAGCTGGACCAGGTCCCCGTGCTGGCAATTACCGGCATGCAGCACAGTGATCTGATCGGCACGTTCACGCAGCAGGATGTGTCGCTCGATAAGCTGTTCATGGACGTTGCTGAGTACGACGAACGCGTCATGAGCGGCGCGCATATGGAAAGCGTTACCGACCTCGCGATCCGAACCGCAATGACACAGCGCGGCGTTGCGCACATCACGATTCCGGTGGATGTGCAGGTGGAGGAAGTCAAGAAGGGCAGGTCGGAGCGGAATCCCATCCATCACACGTCCGCTGTGCCGGCGTTTTTTGAGCAGTTGCCTTCGCGCGTGGAGTTGGAGCACGCGGCCGACATTCTGAATCGCGGAGAGAAAATCGCGATCCTGACCGGGCAGGGAGGATTGCACGCCACCGAGGAGCTGGAGCAGGTGGCGGAGGTGCTCGGCGCGCCAATTGTGAAGGCGCTGCTGGGGAAGGCCGCTGTTCCCGACGACAGCCCCTACACTACGGGCGGCATTGGCCTCCTGGGCACGGAGCCTTCACAGGACGCGCTAGAAGCATGCGATACGTTGTTCATGATTGGCACCTCGTTTCCATATATCGAGTTTCTGCCGGAGCCCGGATCAGTGAAGTGCGTGCAGATCGACGTTGATCCGCAGCGCATCAGCCTCAGGTATCCGGTGGATGTGGGGCTTGTGGGCGATGCGAAGACATGCCTGCGCGCGCTGATGCCGATGCTCCAGCCGCATAAGAAGGAGTTTCTGGAAAAGGCGCAGAAGGCGAAGACAGATTGGCAGAAGCTGATGGAGGAGCGGGGCACGCGGCCGGACAAGCCGATGAAGCCGCAGGTGGTGGGATGGGAACTGGGGAAACGAATTCCGCCGAATGCAATCGTGACTTCGGATTCCGGCACGATTACGACCTGGTGGGCGCGATACGTGCCTGCGCTGCGCGGGCAAATGCATAGTTGCTCAGGAAATCTCGCGACCATGGCCTGCGGACTTCCTTATGCAATCGGCGCGGCAGTGGCTTACCCGGACCGGCCGGTCTACTGCATCATCGGCGATGGGGGCTTGAGCATGCTGCTAGGCGAGTTGATCACGGTGGCGGCGTACAAGCTGAACATCAAGATTGTGGTGATCAAGAACAACACGCTGGGGCAGATCAAGTGGGAGCAGATGGTCTTCCTCGGCAATCCCGAGTATGCGTGCGATCTCTATCCGGCAGACTTTGTTTCCATTGCGCGCGGCGCGGGGATTGATGCGATCCACATCGAGGATGCGACAACGTGTGGCTCGCAACTGGATGGCGTGGTGAACCGGCGCGATCCGGTGCTGATTGAGGCGGTTGTTGACCCGTTCACGCCGCCCATGCCAGCGAAGGTGAAGCCTTCGCAGGCGATGAAGTTTGCGGAGGCGCTTGTCCGGGGCGAGCCGAATCGCGGAAAGATCGTACTGACGAACACTCACGACAAGGTGCGGGAATTGGTGTAAGGCGTCGGATCGAACCTGCAAGGACAGGAACGGATGAACCACACAGAGGCGCGGATCGAGCAGGTTGCGGTTGCCGCCTACACTGTTCCCACAGACGCGCCGGAAGCGGACGGAACCCTGGCCTGGAACTCGACCACGATTGTGCTGGTCTATGTCCACGCGGCGGGCTCATCGGGTCTTGGATACACCTACGGCAACGCTGCTACTGCAGAGGTTGCGGAGCGGCTGGGGAAGAAATGTCTACTTCGAAAATCGGCATTTCAGATACCGGAACTGCACGAAAGTCTTCTTCGCGAACTCAGAAATGACGGCAGCCGCGGCATCGGAGCGCTCGCGATCTCGGCTCTGGATGTTGCGCTCTGGGATCTGAAGGCTCGGCTACTGGGATGCTCGGTGTCTGACCTAATCGGGCGGGCGGAGCCGAGCGTGGCGGTATATGGAAGCGGCGGATTCACGTCGTACTCGGACGAGCAGTTGACGAAGCAGTTTTCGGAGTGGGCGGCGAGCGGCATCGGGATGGTGAAGATGAAGGTGGGCTCGAATGCATCGGATGACCCGCGCCGCGCGCAGGTGGCGCGAAAGGCAATCGGCGATCATGTGGCGCTGTTTGTCGATGCGAATGGAGCATATGCAGCGAAGCAGGCGTTTGCGCTGGCGGACCGGTTTGCAGAGTGCGGCGTGACCTGGTTCGAAGAGCCGGTGAGCTCCGATGATCTTGCCGGACTGCGAAGCGTGCGCGATGCGGTGTCGGCGCCGATGGAGGTGGCCGCCGGCGAGTACGGGTATGACACGCTGTATTTCCGTCGGATGCTCGAGGCCGGGGCCGTGGACGTGCTGCAACTGGATGCAACGCGCTGCGGCGGCTTCACCGGATTTCTCGAAGCGGCAGCGGTCGCGCGAAGCTTTGGTTGTCCTCTGTCTGCGCATTGCGCGCCGAGCCTGCACATGCATGCGGGCTGCGCCATTCCCGGATTCCGGCACGTGGAATACTTTCACGATCACATCCGAATCGAGCGGATGCTGTTCGACGGATTTATTCCGGCGCATGACGGACGGCTCATGCCGGACCGGTCGGCGCCGGGGCTCGGGCTCACCTTCAAGCGCCAGGATGCGCAGCGTTATGCAGCGTAAGCGTTCTGCTGGAGGGAGAGTATGAGCTTCCTTCTCTCGACAGCACTGGAGCGTTCGGCGAAGCGCAACCTGCCGCGTCCTCTGGGGGCTGCCGCCGGCGAGGTGCTGGAGCACATTCGTGGCGGTTGCTTTCAGCGAAGCTTGTCGCTGATCGTTGCTGCCACGAGTGTGGCGAGCGGGCTCGAGGTCGGCTACGAGCATTACAAGGGAAGCTACAGCAATCCGGTCATGTACACGCCGGTCGTGCTGAGCGGCGCACTGACCGGCGCGGCGCTGCTTGGAGCGGTGCACGCGTGGAGTGCGCGCGTCATTCTGAGGAGCGTCAGCACGGTGACGCTGGTGGATGGGGTAATCGGCTTCTTCTTCCATATCCGCGGGATTGCGCGCAAGCCGGGCGGCTGGGGTCTGCCAGTCGCGAACATCGTGATGGGGCCGCCAATTTTTGCTCCGCTGCTGTTCGGGACAAGCGCGTATCTCGGGCTGGTGGCCTCCTACCTCCGGAGGGAAGAAGAGCTGCATCGGCCTGGAGGTGCGGGACGGTTTCTCCGGGTTCGATCGGGGTGGCGGAATAAGCTTCGTTACGGCCAGTTTCAGAAGCATCTCTCCGCAGTGACAATTGTGTGGGCATTTTGCAGCGGCTTTGAGGCGCTGTACTCGCACTACAAATCGAATTTCCGTATCAAGGCGCAATGGACGCCGGTGCTGCTGACGCCGCTACTGGTGGCAGTTGCGGGCGGCGCAATCTTGAGCCGCAGGATTGCCAACACGCTGCTGCCGGCAGTATCCGTGCTGGCGCTTGCCGATGGCGCTGCCGGCTTTTTCTATCACGCGCGCGGCATCGTGCGACGGCCGGGCGGACTGAAGAAGCCGCTCTACAACACGCTGTATGGTCCCCCAATCTTCGCGCCGCTGCTGTTTGCAGCGTGCGGCTTTCTTGGGCTGATGTCGAGCCTGCTGCGTCGGGAGCGGCGATGAGTGAGAAGCGCTCCTTCCCGACAGACCCGATTACGGGGAATCGGATCCGCGACCTGGAACAGCCCGGATACTATCCGGGCTACAGCACGCTGGGGCAGCAGATGAAGTGGGATGAGACGACGCGCCATGCCGTGCTGAACCGCGTGACCGCTGCGCCTGCGCTCAAGTTTTTTCAGCCGGAAGAGGCGGAGCTGCTGTCCGCAATCATCGACCGTGTGTTGCCGCAGGACGATCGCGCCGCGGACAAGACGATCCCGATATTGCCGGAAATCGATGAGCGGCTCTCGAAAAATGCTCTAAGTGGATTTCGATACGAGGAGATGCCTCCGGATCGGGAGGCGTATCGCATCGGCCTGCTCGCGATCAACGACATGGCGGTGCAGCGGTTTGGCCAGCCATTTGGCTCGCTCACGATTCATCGGCAGGAATTGATTCTGAAGTCCATTCATGACGGCAAGCCGGAGCCGCCACATCCGGTGTGGAAGCAGATGCCGGCGCATCGCTTCTGGGCGATGCTGATGGAGGACTGCGTCACCGCGTATTACGCACACCCGTGGGCGTGGGATGAGATTGGATTCGGGGGCCCGGCATATCCGCGCGGATACATGCGGCTGGAGAATGGGCTGCCCGAACCCTGGGAGAAGGACGAGAAGCGCTACGATTGGAATGCGCCGGTGGATTCCGTATCCACGATGGATACAGAGGGCGCTCCTCCGGCACATGCCTCGCTGCATGGGCATGGAGGCAGCCACTGATGGCGATGCCGCAAAAACATCGGCTCGGTCCCATGCAAAGCATCTCCACGCCGATGCGGAAGTTCCCCGAAAACGAAGCCGTGGACTATCTGATCGTGGGCGTGGGCTCAGCCGGCGGTGTGTTGCTGCAGCGCCTGGCGCGCGCTGGATTCCGCGTCGTCGGGCTGGAAGCTGGGCCGTTCTGGGATACGGAGACGGAATGGGTTAGCGATGAGAAGGGTTCGCATGAACTCTACTGGAACGATCTACGCATAACCTGCGGCACGCATCCGCTGGCGCTGGGCGCGAACAACAGCGGCAAGGGAGTGGGCGGCGGATCGGTGCACTGGGCAGCCTTCGCGCCGCGATTTCACCCTTCGGACTTTCGCATTTATACCGACGATGGGGTGGGTGTTGACTGGCCCATCTCGTACTGGGAGCTGAAGCCGTATTACGAACTGCTGGAGCGTGAGATTCCGATCGCCGGGCCGGCGTGGTTTCCCTGGGGCGATCCTCACGGCCATCCGTATGGTCCGCATCCGCTGGGCGGCGTGGGCGATGTTCTGGTG
>DASVAI010000129.1:0-11507 GCA_036376445.1 Acidobacteriaceae bacterium | reverse complement strand
CGTTGACGGCGAATAATCCGTGCGCACGGAATGCGGCATTCAGGAGGAGAGACTATGCGGCGCTTGCTTGCTCAGGTGGTAACGCTTGCGTTATTTGTGGTGGCGTTTGTTTCGGGGGCGGCGGCTCAGCGGATCGATCGCATCGCCTTCTTCGGCGATAGCCTGACGGACTCGGGGAACAACTTTATCCTTACCGGACAGAGCACGCGCATTCCGTTCCCGATAACGCCGGCGGCATTTTCCTATGACATTGGCGGGCACCAGTACAGCAATGGGTTTGTGTGGTCGCAATATGTCGCGACTGCCCTGAATCTGCCGCACAGCGCTCTTCCCTTCCTTCAATCACGGAACGGAGACTTCACGAACTATGCGATGGGTGAAGCGCGCAGCCGCTCCGATGCGCCGGCCTTTCCGGATTTCAGTCTGACGCAGCAAGTGGAAATATTCCTGGGTGAGTTCAATGGGGTCGTGCCGCAGAATACGCTGGTGGTGATCTGGATTGGGTCGAACGATCTGGAAGACGCACTCGAAGCTCTTAAAGCAGATCCAAGCGGCGGGACCAGCGAGGTCATTCTCCAACAGGCAACGGCAGCCATCCTCGAGAACATGGAGACCTTGTATCAGCAAGGAGCGCGGATGTTCCTGCTCGCGAATATTCCCGATCTGAGCAAGACGCCCTATGTGCGATTCCTCGGCCTGACTGATCCAACCATTCCGACGATTGCTTCGCAAGCGACGAACGAGTTCAATACTGCGCTTGCGTCGGAAGCATCAGGATTCAGCGCTACGCCCGGATTGCAATATTTCCGGTTGTTCGACGCGAATGCGCTGCTCAATCTCGTCGTCGCTTCGCCGGGCGGATTTCATCTACTTGATGCGATAGATCGCTGCACGGTGCCGTTAGTGAAGTCGCATGCGATCTGCGACATGCCGGACAGCTATCTCTTCTGGGATGCGACGCATCCGACAACGGCCGGGCACCGTATCATAGCGGCGGCCGTGTCTGATTTGCTGCCGCCGCAGCAACCCAGAGGCGGGCACTGATCGACCTGTGGTCTACCGGCAGCCTCATTCCCCACGGAAAGTTTCGGCATGTGGCGTGAGGCGGATTGCCCCCTTGGGACATCAGACGTAAGGTAGGGGGATACCCGCCGCCGGGTTTGGGTGGCGGGAAACTCCCCAGGAGGCTGGAATGAATTCACGGGTACGCAAGCTGATCGAGCAATTGGGAGAGGCCATTCATGAATCGGTCTCCGAGTCCGAGCAGATTGCGGGCGTGGTGCAGAACATTCGCAGCCAGGGATTCGACGTGCTGCTGATGCTGGAAGCGACGATCGGCCTGAACGAAGTGGAGACGCAACCGGGCGAGGATGGCGAGGCGTCAACTGCAGAGGCGATCGAGGGTGGCAAGCCCTTTACGCCGCAGGATGTGAGCTTCCTGCGGTCGCTTCGCATCTCGGTCGAGGGAGAGGATGTGGATGACGAAGACGATGCGTCCGCATCCGGCGAATAACTCCGGAAACATCGCAGACATCATAGGTTGGACTGTGCGGCCTTGCCCCGCTGCCTGTAAGCTGGCAAGCGCAGCGCGGGAAAGGTAAGGAGACGCTGCACAAGCGAGCGGTGCCCCCGGCCGCCGGAGGGAGATCTGTGTAGCCATGACGATGAAAGACACGCTGGGCGTGCTGCTTGCCGGAGGAGCCGGCGAGCGTCTTTTTCCCCTGACGCGTGACCGGGCCAAACCCGCGGTCCCCTTCGCCGGCACTTATCGCATTATCGACATCACGCTTTCCAACTGCATCAATTCCGATCTGCGGCGGGTGTACATCATGACCCAGTACAAGGCGCTGTCCTTGAACCGGCATATCCGCGAGGGCTGGAGCGGCAGCGTGGCGCAGGAACTGGGCGAGTTTGTAGAGATCATGCCGCCGATGCAGCGGGTGAGCGCGAACTGGTACATGGGCACAGCAGATGCGGTGTACCAGAACATCTATTCGATCGGATCTGAGCAGCCGAAGTACGTGATCATCCTGTCGGGCGACCACATCTACAAGATGAATTACGAGCTGATGCTGAATTATCACAAGGAATCAGACGCGGACGTAACGCTGGCGACGCTGCCGATCCGGCCGGATGAGGTGTCGCGCTTCGGCGTGGTGGATGTGAGCAAGACGGGCGAGGTAGTGGGGTTTCTGGAGAAGCCGAAAGAGACGAAGCTGCGGTCGCCGTGGAACCCGGAGATGGTGGATGCCTCGATGGGCATTTACATCTTCAACACGGACGTGCTGCTGCCGGCGCTGATCCAAGACGCAGACGATCCGAACTCGAAGCACGATTTTGGGCACAACATCCTGCCGTCGCTGCTGGGCAAGTACAAGATGCATGCCTACAACTTTGTGGATGAGAACCGCAAGGAACTGTACTGGCGGGACGTTGGGACGCTGGACGCCTATTATGACGCGAACATGGATGTGGTGTCGGTGTCGCCGATCTTCAACTTATATGACCGCAACTGGCCGCTGCGGACGCGGCCGCGGCAGTATCCGCCGGCGAAGTTTGTCTTTGGCGAGCCGGGGCGCACCGGCATGGCGGTGAACTCGATTGTGTCGCAGGGATGCGTCGTCTCGGGCGGCGTGGTGCGCAACAGCGTGCTGTCGCAGGACGTGAGGGTGAACTCGTATTCGGAAATCGACTCCAGCATCATCTTTACGCACGTGGATATCGGGCGGCACTGCAGGATCAAGCGCGCGATCATCGACCGAGACGTGCATCTGCCGGAGGGCACGGTGATCGGCTATGACCCAGTCGAGGACCGGCGGCATTATCATGTGACGCCTTCGGGGATCACGGTGGTGACGCGGGATGGGTCGCTGTATGAGAGCCCGGTGGCGCCGGATTTTCTGGGGATGCCGCATTAGGGAGCGCGTCGATCAGTCAACGAGTCGGCCATTAGAGTTATTGCCGGATTGCCGACAACCCCGGAGTTGGCTGGTATCGAGGTGCGCGTGCGAATGTCCGATCAGCATTACAGTCAAATGACTGAGAGGCACACCGGTCTAAAGCAGCAGCGGCAAAGAGGCGAGCCGAGGCGCTAGGCATCGGCTCTCTGTTGTAGAGCAATTCCGCAAACATTAATGCAATGGAGACGTGTTGAGCGCCACCGTCGTAAATGTCTGCTTTGTCACCACCAACTCTTTTGCTGCCTGCTTCTCCCCGCGCGTCACGCTGCAACGGCTGACGGAACGACGGAGGGCGCCGCCCGACGCAGTAGCGAAATCCCGCAGGAAATAGCGATTGCCGTACCGGGTGAATCGGATCTGCGCTCTCTCACTTCGCGCATCATCCCCTGGATGGACGGCTACGTATCCCACGTGTTTCCCGCCGACTTCTATCAGGTGCAGAAGGAGCGGCGAGACCGATGTGATTTGGTATCTCCCTGCCGGGAGCGTGGCGTCATTCATTTGGAACGCAAACGGAATGGCAGCGACGTAACTGACGTTTGACTGAGCCTGTGCCGCCGGTCCGGTGAGCGCCGTCCCGAGCAAAAGCGCCAGGGCTGCGCAGGTAGGAATGGAAGATATGCGGAACATGGTGAATCTCCTCGATGATCCTGCGGCTTTGTTCTGCTCGAACTACCGCTTGGGATATTCGCAATCTGCACCGCTGCCGCAATTCGCTCAATGCTCTGGAGATCATTCCGAAATCATCTGCTCATTGCGGTCTCCACCCTTCATACGAAAAGACTTTGCGTGTCGAATGAATCGTCGGTTCGAGTTCTGCTGGGCTGCCGCATCGGGAACGGTGTAAAGTTTCTGCAGCCCAGAGGAGCGTGCTCATGGGCACGCCGGTCAACACGCCACGGGCCTGGCGCTTCGGTGTCTTCGAACTGGACGCCTCAAGTGGAGAACTGCGGCGCAATGGCACAGTCGTCAGGCTGCGCGAACAGCCGGCGCGCATTCTGGTCCTGTTGCTGGAAAACGCCGGGCAGATGGTCACGCGTGAGCAACTGCGCCAGCATCTCTGGCCATCTGACACCTTCGTCGACTTCGATCACAGTCTGAATTCTGCGATCATGAAGCTCCGCGAGGCCTTGGGCGACTCCGCCGACAAGCCTCTCTATATCGAAACCATCCCCAGGAAAGGCTACCGCTTCGTCGCTCCCGTCGAGCGCCCAGCGGATAACGACAAGGATGCGTCGCAATCAACGGTGGGATCGGAGCTCGCTCAATTCAGCACGCATGAAAAGAGCAATGGCAGCGTTGAGGTTCGTACCATTCCGTCTGAGGAGACGCAAGGCCGTCGAAGGCTGCTCTCCAGGAAGTTAGCCGTTCTAATTCTGCTAATCGTTACTGCGATTGGAATCGCCGCGCTCATTCGATCTGGATCTCTTCGATCTGCCCTTTTTCAATCCAGGAGCCAGCCTAAGGCATCTTCGGGCGAGCCGAATACGATGTCGCCGAACCTGCGTTCTTCGATTCTCACGAGCGCTCCCGGAGACGCGAATTCCCCATCGTTTTCGCCGGATGGACGGCAGATCGCCTTCGTGTGGGACGGCGTGGAACGTAGTCACTACGACATTTATGTGCAGCTGGTGGGAGGCGACACGCCGCTGCAACTCACACACCACAAGAGCGGCGACGGTGTTCCCGGGTCACCGCAGTGGTCGCCGGACGGGCGGCAGATTGCCTTTGCCCGCTGTAACGGCGAACGCGATGGCGTCTACACGATTCCCGCACTGGGCGGCGCGGAGCGTCGACTGACGAACTCGCCGTGCCGCGACTGGGTCGCGGGGCGGCCTTCCTGGACTCCGGACAGCAAGTCCATGGTGATGCTCGACCAGTGCACACCAGGTGGACCGCGCGGTGTTGTGCTCTTCTCTCTCGCAACCGGCCAGAAGCGCTGTCTGGCGGCGGGATCGTCCGGAGACTTTGCCGCCGACAATGCGCTCTCCCCTGACGGACGAACCGTTGCATTTTCGCACTTTCCTGATTCAGGTTATAGCGAGATCTATGCCGTACCGCTCTCTGGCGAAGCACCGAGGCGCCTCGCCTCTGGAACAGATGGCATGTGGCAGCCGATGTGGACGCCCGACAGCAAGGACATCATCTTCTATTCCAACCGGGGAAACATGGTGCGCGCCTGGAGGGTGCCGATCGCAGGCGGCCCGGTCGAACTTGAGGTGGTCTACCCGGGGTTGGGATCCATCTCCCAGGACGGCCGGAAGCTCGCCTACGCAGAGAGGCAGACGGGCAGTTCTTCCAGTCACTATCTTCCCGCGGTGGTCTGGCGAGCGGATCTCTCAAGTGCAGGCGGTCCGGTGCTTCGTACAAGGAAGCTCATCTACTCACAGTTCCTGGAGGATAGTGCGCAGCCCTCTCCAGACGGGACGCTCCTGGCGCTCCAATCGAATCGTTCCGGGACAGGCCAGATCTGGTTGAACAGTACTGACGGCAATCATCCCATGCAATTGACGAATATAGGCGCGCACGCGGGCACTCCACGCTGGTCGCCTGATGGAGGATGGATCGCCTTCGACGCCGATATAGAGAATCACAAACACATCTACGTCATCGATGTGGAAGGTAGGAATCTTCATGCGATCACCCATGGTGACTCCGATAACTTCGTGCCAAGTTGGTCCCGCGATGGCAAGTCCATCTACTTTGCCTCCAGCCGTACAGGAAGCCGGCAGATCTGGAAGCACTCTGTTGAGGACGGGTCAGAGAGGCAGCTGACCGAACATGGCGGCTTTGACCCTTTCGAGTCCTACGACGGGCGCACGATTTACTACAGCAAATTTGACGAGCCTGGAATATGGAGCATGCCCGCAGGCGGAGGGCACGAGTCGGTTGTGGTGACCGGCAAGCCGCAAGTAAGCTACTGGGGCCACTGGGCCGTTACGGTGAGCGGACTCTACCTGCTCGACGCCGATGCCGAACCTCGTCCCACCATTGAGTTCTACAGCTTCGCCACCCGCCGCGTTACGCGAGTCCTGTCTCTTGAACAGAAACCCAGCGACTGGCAGCCCAGTCTGAGCGCGTCGCGAGACGGGCGCACCGTCTTCTACACTCAGTTCGATCCCCAGAGCGCTATCAAAATGGTGGAGAACTTCCATCAGTAATCAGCCGCACCGCGAGACTCTCAACCTGGATCGAATCTCCTCCCGCTCTATCTGACAGTCACTGGCTGCTAGTCAGTGCTGCGGAAGCAGCCATGAACGAAGCAAAGGAGAAGTCTGAATGCGTGTCTTTGATCGAGATCTGGCAGTTCCAAATTGCCCCGACTTAGTAGTAAAGCTCTGTAAAGTCATCTGTCCGAAAATGTGGCCGGTGAAGCCGTAGCACTATCGACTATACGACGGCCGATTGACGCCCCGGATGGCGGCCCTCGGAGCATTTCGGCGCGGATTCCACGGAACCATCCCGCCATTTTTCACGTATTTCGTCCCATGAGCGCGGCAGCGACATGGCCGGGAATGCTGGGGGGGCGGGGTAACCTCTCGCGTGCGAACGGTTTGTGGGTTCCGGCCAAGTCTGTGCGGGCGCGGATTGGATATAGTTCTCCGAACGGCACTGGAATCAGCACGGGAACGGACGCCCGGGCGGGCAGATCGATCGGCGGAATGGCTCTGGACGGAAATAAGGGCGGAGAGAAGGGCTGCGAAAAGTCCGCCACACGGCGGGAGAGCCCGGCCGTCCGCGCGTCGTCGGCCATGCCGGCTGTACCGCCGGCGGACGTGGACTGGGCGGCGATGGTGGAGCGGTGCCTGCGCGGAGACGGCGGCGCATGGGCGGAGTTGGTGCGCAGCCATCATCGCCGGGTGTACGGGATGTGTTACCGGTTCACCGGTTCTGCGTCGGATGCAGAAGACCTGACGCAGGAGGTCTTCCTGAAGCTGTACGGGAACCTGCGGAGCTTCGACAGCGGCAAGGGCAGCTTTACGACCTGGATCACGACTCTAACCCGGAATCTGCTGGTGGACCACTTCCGCCGCAGCCGGATGGAGCGCTCGACCGATTCGCTGGACGCGGGCTGGGACAATGCGGAGGAGACGCGGCCGGGAGCGGACTTGCTGCAGGATGCGCGGCGCTCTCCGCACGACCACACGGTAGCGCGGGAGCTGGAACGGATGGTGCAGGCCGCGCTTGCAAAAGTATCACCGGAGCTGCGCGAGGCTGTTATTCTGCGCGATCTGGAAGACATGGATTATAAGGAAATCGCTCTGGTGCTTCGGGTGCCGGAGGGAACAGTAAAGAGCCGCATCAGCCGGGGACGGGCAGAACTGGCGCGGCTGCTGGGACGCAATAAGAAGCAGGTGATGTAGCCGTGGCGACGAACCACAATCCGGAGAAAGGACCCCGCGGCCTGAGCTGTGAAGCCTGGGAGGCGATGCTGGCGGATGCCCTGGACGGCACGCTGGACGCGCGCGATACCGCGTCCTTTGAAACGCACAGCCGAAGCTGTGGCGCGGGCTGCGCCGAGCTGCTGGAGGAGGCGAAGCGTGGCACGGAATGGCTGCGGTTTCTGCACCAGACGCCGGAAGCGCCGCAAGGGCTTCTAGAGAAGATCCTGGCGGGGACGGCGGGGCTGGACAGCGCACAGCCGCTGGCGGTGGCGGGCGCGCCCGCGATTCCGCATCAGCCTTGGCTGGGAGTATCGATCGGAGTGCTGCAGCGGCACGTGATGGAGTCGCGCATCCTGATGACGCTGGCGATGGCGTTCTTCTCGATTGCGCTGACACTGAACCTGACCGGCGTGCGGCTGAATCAGTTGAAGCTGAGCGACCTGAGCCCGTCGGCGCTGGCAACCTCGCTGAGCCACCAGTACTACACGACGTGGGGACATCTGAACCGCTACTACTCGAACCTGCGGATCGTGTACGAGCTGGAGTCGCGGGTAAACGAGATGCGGCAGAACACGAGCGCTCCGGCGTCGCGGCCGGCGCAGCAGCAACAACCGCAACCGCAGAAGCAGCAGCCGCAGAGTCAACCCTCGAATCGGCCCTCCAATGGAGGAAAGCCAGGCGGGTCTGCGGAGAAGAATGGAAGCACAGTGACGCCGGAGCAGCGGCAGAGGCGGGATGAGTCGCCGACGGCGGTGCTGGCCAGCTTTGACATGCACGCCGGAACAATGTTGTACCCGCACCCGCAGCTACGGCTGCGTGCGCACCGCAACACTTTCTCCTCGGGCCTCGTAGTCTTCGTTACTCCAAGACCAGGCAATCAACATAAGCCGTCAGAAAGGAGCCTGGCATGAACTGCAACTTTCATCCTGATGTTCCCTCGGTCGCCTACTGCCAATTTTGCGGCAAGGCGCTGTGCAAGGACTGTGTGCGCAACGTAGGGGGATCTGTGTACTGCGAAGCCTGCCTTGCGGATCGGCTCCGTGGCACGACCGCGCCAAGTGCGGGCACCGCTGCACCGATATTTACCGGCACGCCGCATCCGATGCTAGGCGGCTTGTTGGGCATCATTCCAGGCGTGGGCGCCATGTACAACGGGCAATACGCCAAGGCGATCGCGCACGTAGTGATCTTTGCCGTGCTGGTCAGCCTGAGCGATCACGGATCCGGGCTCTTCGGCATCCTGGTGGCCGCCTGGGTGTTCTACCAGGTCTTCGACGCCTACCAGACGGCGATTGCGCGGCGCGACGGACTGCCCCTGCCGAATCCTTTCGGGTTGAATGACATTGCGCAGCGGCTGGGGATCCATACGCATCCCGGCATGCCGCCAGTGCCACCTGTACCTCCGGTTCCGCCGACACCGCCTGGACCGGGCGCGAGCAGCGCGAACTGGGAGCCGGTGCAGGGGCCGGGTGCTTCGGGATTTGTGCCGCCTGCGGGTTACGCGGGGTATCCTCCCGCCCCTGGCCAGCCCGGCTATGCAGAGTGGCTGGAGAACGATATACGTCGCAGAAGCGGCGCTCAGGGATATGGCACTCCGGGATACGGCTATGTGCCGGGCCAGCCGCCCTATCCGCCGCCTCCTCCGTCTGGATTGGGGGGCCGCGATATACCGACAGGCGCGATAGTGCTGATCGGGCTGGGAATCCTGTTCCTCTTCGGATCGCTGGGGCTGCTGCGGCATGACTGGATTGCGCATGCGTGGCCGCTGCTGATTATCGGACTAGGCATTTGGATCATCTTCAAGCGCTCGCACGGGTTTGCCCCGCCTCCGCCGCCGGATGCATCCATCCACAGCCCGGGCCATACGCATTCTGTGCCGACGGACACGACGGGAGGCACTCGATGAATAGCTGGCTGATGATCCGCCGCCTGCGCGGGCCTGCGTTTCTGCTGCTGTTCGGGCTGACAGCGCTGCTGCATGAGTGGCACATACTGAGCTTTGGGCAGAGCTGGCCACTGTACCTGGTGCTGGCCGGGGTGCTGGCGCTGGCGGAGCGCGCGGCGTTTGCGCAGCAGGACCCGTCACAGATGCCACCGTATGGGGGACCGTATCCTCCGCCGCAGCCACAGCCGACCGGGTGGCAGACGACTCCACCGGCCGCACCGGGGAGCAGTATCGTGCCAGCCCCGCCGACGGACATTGAGCACAACGAAGGAGGCCGGTGATGGCTGCCGCACCTCCGCCCTATACCTCCGGGCCTGGGAATCCCGATCCGCGCTGGCAGTGGAAGCAGCAGCGGCGCGCAGCCAAAGCGCAGTGGCGCGCGCAGCGGGCATACTACCGCGGCTTCCGGCGGCCTTCGCTGGTGCGGCCAATTGTGCTGATCGTGATCGGCATGGTGGCGCTGCTGATTCAGATTGGCACCATCAGCGGTTACGATTTCTGGGACTGGTATATCCACTGGTGGCCGCTGCTGCTGATCATCCTGGGCGTCGGGCTGCTGGCGGAGTGGTACTTCCAGCAGGGCGATCCATACAGCCGGCGCACAGGCGTGGGCGGCATCGTGTTCCTCATTGTGCTGCTGGCATTTCTCGGTTTCGTGGGCAAACACGCGATGAACAGTCCGTTCGGCTGGCACTTCTCCGACGAGGACAATGACTGGAGCATGCACCTGTGGGGACAGGAACATGACGCCGACCGGCAGTTCGACCAGGCCTTCGGCGCGAACGGCAAGCTGACGATCGACAATCCCCATGGCGATGTGTCGATTGCGCCATCGACCGATGACCGCATCCACGTGAGCGCGCACCAGGCGGTGTGGACTTCCAGCGATCGCGATGCGGAGAAGATGCTGGGCAAGCTGCGGACAGAGCTGAACGTGACCGGCAATGAAGCAACCCTGATCACCAACAAGATGGACCGCGGCAGCGTGGATCTGACGGTGCAGGTGCCGACAAACACGAACATCACCATGAAAGCCGGGCGTGGCAATGTCGCGGTGAGCGGCCTGAACGGATCAGTAGGTGTGGACGCCGGGCGCGGTAACGTGACGCTGAATAAGATCGGCGGCCCGAGCACGGCGCGGATGTCCGGCGGGGACTTTTCGGCGCATGCGTTGGCCAGCACGCTTAACGTGAGCGGGCGTACGGAGGATGCAAACATCTCCGATGTGGCCGGGCAGGTGACGCTGGAAGGCGACTACCTGGGCGAGGTGGATGTTTCGAAGCTGAAGGGGGCGCTGAACTTCCGCTCGAGCCGGACGACGCTGAACCTGGAGCACATCAACGGCGATATGTCGCTCGATGACTCGGACCTGACGGTGAACAACGCGACGGGCAAGGTCGAAGCAGCGACGCGCTCGAAGAACATCACGATGAACGGCGTGGCCGGGCCGCTGGATGTTTCGACCTCCGACGGTGACATTCGCGTCAACCTGAACGGGGGCAACGGGCCAATCAACCTGCGAAACCGTAATGGCGCAATCAACCTTGGGCTGCCGGAAGGTCACCTGTTTAACGTGAATGCTACTGCGAACGATGGCAACGTGAGCAGCGATCTGAACTTCACCGGCAAGGTGGAGCGGAGCGACCACTCGCTGATCGGCGATACGGGCAAGGGCGGGAATGCGACAGCGGTGACGCTGGTATCGGATCACGGCGACATCGAGATCAAGCGCGCGGAAGCGAACGATGTGGAAACGACGGAAGCGCCGGAGCCGCCAGAGGTACCAGAGGCACCGGAAGGCGGCATACCGAATCCGCCGAAGCCTCCGCGGGCGCCGCATCTGCGAGTGCCGAAGAATGTGCCGGCTCCGCAGACTACGCAGCAGTAAGAACTATTGCTCGTGACCCCAGTAGAGCTTCTGAAATCGATCTGGATCCCAGAACTCGATGGGGCGGATTTGCGCTGGCCATTCCTTCCGGCCTGCGAGGTTGAATTCGTGCCGAAGATAGTCGTCTAAGTCGAAGCCGTAGTAAATGATGTCCGCATGATAGACCGAGAGGATCGGATTACCTTCTTGGGCGGGCTCCTGAGGACTGTAGCGATTGGAATAGATCGGAATGAGCTTGGGCGCTTTAGAAATTCGTTCTTTGGCAATCTCGAGCGCGTCTGACAGCTCGTCGGGTCTACTTCCCCACTCTGGAAGCCAAAAATTGTCAT
>DASVAI010000115.1:0-7365 GCA_036376445.1 Acidobacteriaceae bacterium | reverse complement strand
TGCCTGCCGCTCCTCTTCCCGCAGCGCCGCGCTTACATCGGTCAGCAGCAGCAGAGCGTGCGGCACTCCGCGCTGGCGAAAGGTGCTGCGATGCATCATCCAGCGGGTATTTCGGCCGTCGTGTTCCAGGTCGACAATGCCTTCATCCGGCTCAGCCAGCAGGCCTGCGAGTCCGAGTTCCTGCGCCGGCTGGCCGATGCTCTCATCCACCGGCAGCATGAAGACCCGTTCCGCCGCCGGGTTGAGCAGCCGAAGCACCCCGCCTGGATCGAAAGCCAGGACAGGCGCATCGATGGAGCCGACTACGCGGCGCAGCAGTGCAGACGCCTCCATTGCGCCGGCGCGCTGGTCCTGCAGCATGTCGGCCAGCGCATTGATCTCGACCGCCAGTTCGCCTAGCACATCGCCACTGCTCGAGCCGCGCGCCCGGAAGGCATAGTCGTCCTCGCGCAGCGCGCTGACCACGTTTGTCAGCGTCTGCAGCGGGCGCACGACATGCTCCACCAGCAACCCGAAGATGATCAGCGTGACAAAGAGAATCACACCCATCAGCGTGAGCCACAGGCTTAGCGAGGCATGCTGCGCGATGAGCAGCCCGCAGCAAACCAGCAGTGAGGGCAGCGCGATCGAGACCGCCAGCACGCGCAGGTGCGCCTCAAAGCTCATGCCCTGTGCCGCGCGGTGCTTCCCGGCGCGACGTCGCGAGCCGTGAATGCGAATGCGTCGATTTACGGGTGCCCGGTCTTCGGGCTTAGATGGCATACTTTTCCATCCGCCGATAAAGAGCGCCGCGGCTGAGGCCCAGGGCCTCCGCCGCTTGGCTTACGTTGCCTTGAGCACGCGCCAGCGCCTTGCGGATGAGAATACTCTCGACGGCTTCCAAGCTCATGTCGTCAAGATTGGCCGACGCAGCCGACGAGCGCGGCGGCGTCAGGTTGAGATCGCCAATGTCTACTTTCTCCGTGCGTGCCATCAGCACCGCGCGCTCCACGCAGTGATCCAGCTCGCGCACATTGCCCGGCCAGGCATACTGCAACATGATCTCCAGCGCGCGCGGGCTAAAACCGGAGATCAATCGCCGATAGCGTTTGCTCCAGCGCGCAAGGAAATGACCGGCCAGCAGGGGAATGTCTTCTCGACGCTCACGCAGCGGCGGCAGATGGATCTCCACCGTGTTGAGACGGAAGAGCAGGTCCGGACGAAAGCGACCCTCCTCACTCTCCTTGTGCAGGTCAGCATTGGTTGCGGAGAGCAGCCGCACATCCACCTTGCGAGTCTTCGACGACCCGACGCGCTCCAGCTCGCCGGTTTCGAGCACGCGCAGCAGCTTTGCCTGCTGGCGTAGCGGCACATTCGCGATCTCATCCAGAAAGAGCGTGCCGTGATCGGCAAGCTCGAAGCGGCCGATGCGGTCAGTTCGCGCGTCGGTAAATGCGCCCTTCACATGGCCAAAGATCTCGCTTTCGAAAGTGCCCTCCGGCAACGCGCCGGTATTTACCGCCACCAGTGAGCGCTGCGCCCGCGGCGAGAGCGCATGCAGTGTCTGCGCCACTACTTCCTTGCCCGTGCCGTGCTCGCCGGTGACGAGCACGTTGGCATCCGACGGGCCGATGCGGGCAATCATCTCCAGCACCGGCTGCATGGCGCGAGACTCCGCGATCAGCGTGGGCAGCCCTTCCGCGCGCAGAAAGCGATTTTCTGCCTCCAGCATCTCCGCGCGCCGCTGCACGCGATGCAGATCGAGCTGCGTGCGCAGCACCGTAAGCAGCCGCGCGTTGTCCCACGGCTTCTGGATGAAGTCCGCCGCGCCGCGCCGCATGGTCTCCACCGCAAGCTCCACGCTGCTCCACGCGGTCATCACGATAATGGGCACGCGCAACCCGTAGCTCTGGATCTCTGCCAGCAGATCGATGCCCTCGGCTCCTGACGTTGTGTCGCGGGCGTAGTTCATGTCCATCAGGACGGCGTCGTACGCCTCGCTGGCCAGGCACTCGACGATCTGGCGGGGCGAAGCAGCGCGGTCCAACCGGAAGCCCTCGGGGCGCAGCAAAATCTCCAACGCGTCCAGGATCGCCGGCTGGTCATCCGCAATCAGTAGACGCGAGCGCTGGCTCTCCTGCGTCTGCGTGCCGTTTGCGGTGGAGCGCTGTCGTGGGCTGCTCATGCTGGTTGTCACTCTACTATGGTTGCTGCGGTTGCGGCGGAGGCGCCGGCTGCGGCATCTGCGCCGGCGGCGGTGCAAGAGCCGAAGGCGGCACCGGCGAAACCGGCTTATTCACAATGCCGGATCGCGCCTGGTCGAGCGAGATGCCAAGACGCTGAAGCGTCTGCCCGGTCTGGCTGTACAGCGCAACGCGGTTCTTCTCGTATTCGGTCTCGGTTGCCGCCAGCGTGGAACTGGCAATGGCAAGGTCGTGCTCCGCCGTCAGAGTTTCAAAGTTCGAACCGGCCCCAAGCTGCTGCTCCTGCCGCTTGATGTCGAAGGTGCGTTGCGCAAGATCGCGTGCTTTACGTGCAGCTTCCACGCGTGCCTGGCCCTGCTCCAGCGCGTACGCGGCGTTCCGCACCTGGATCCGCAGATTCTTCTTCTGCTGCACCACGTTCAGTTCCGCGCGCCGCAATTCCAGCTCGGAGCGGAACTGGTCCGCACGCCCCTGCCGGTTGCGCAGCGGAATGGCAACCTGTATCTCGGCCAGATAATCCGGCGAGCTGTTGTTGAATGCATTGTGCAAAGTGTCGGCGTAGCCCGTCGAGCTCGTCACCGGATTCGGCGGCGGCGGAACGTAGTTCGGGTTCGGCGCGCCGCCCAATCCAAAACCGGCGTAGTAGCCAATGAGACTTACCGAGGGCAACATATAGTTGCGTATCGATTTCCGCGATATCTCGGCCCAGTCCTGTTGCAATTGCAGAATGCTCAGATCCGGCCTGTTCTTCAGCGCTTCATCGATTAACTGCTCCACCGGAGGCATCTTCTCCGGCTGGAAGGCCTCCAGTTCTACCGTGGGTATCACCGGCATTTCTTCCAGCGTTTGATCAAGCTGCTTGGTCAGCGCGGCCTTCATCAGTGACTCCTGCAACTGTAGGCTCGTTTTCGAAACTGTGAGGTCCTGCTGGCGCGTGGCCACCTCGGTCTGTGCCTTCATCACGTCCATAGCAGGCACAGACTTCAACTGCAACTGTTTCTGTTCCTGATCCAGCGATTGCTCCGCAAAGGCAAGCGAGCGCTCTTTTACTCGCTCGTCCTGATACGCGTTGACCAGGTCCCAATAGATGTTCTCAATCTGATTGATGGTGAAATCGATCTGCTGCCGGAAAGTGATCTCGGTAAGCTTGCGATTGTTCCTTGCCAGCCGGAGCCAGCGCAGGTTCGGAGAAAAGCCGAAGCCCTGCAAGAGCTGCTGCTGAACGGTAAAGCGGTAATTGGCAGATAGCGAAGGATTCAACAGCGAGGTCGGGCTGTTCACTGTCTGCCGTGACTGGTCCAAGTCAAATTGAATGTAGGAGCCGGTAGGAAACCATTGTGCGTACTCGAAGTTCGCGAGGATCGTATTGGTCTTCAGCGACGGCACGCCGGACGTGACAATATTCACCTGCGGAGTCGTGTTGTGTTCCGTGCTCACCCTGGCGTAGATCCACGGATCGAAGCTGGGCACCAGAATGCCAAGACCGCCGGTAGTCTGTACCAGTCCGCCCGATCCACCCGCGGCACCGCTCACACTCACGGACGAGGCAGCACTGGTAGCAGTAGCGCCGCCCAGCGTACCGTTCGATGTACCCGGGACACCGAGTGAAATCCCGCCGGCAGCGGTGCGCAATACATCCATGTTCGCGATCGGCAGGAGATAGCGCGAGACCGCGATGTCCAGATTGTTCTCAAGCGCCAGATCGATCGCGTCATCGACCGACAGATACAGCTTGCCGTCGTGAATGCAGTCTTGCAGGCGAACGGAATTCGTCAGATTCGGCGGCCGAACATTGACCGGCGTATACGTCTTGAACGGGTTGTGCAGGTGTGGGAATTGAACATCAAAACCCGGCTGCGCGCTCTGCGCAAAAAGTGGCGCGGTCTGGGAAACAATCAGCGAGCTGAGTGCAAGCGTGGCTTTGGCAATCTGACGAAAATTCATCGAGTAGTGGACTCCTGTGTAGCATTGAGGCTCGGATTGGCGCTGTCGCTCACCAGCCAGCCGTCGCGTACTTCGAGCAGCCGGTTGCCATAGCTGGCGTTTGTTTCCGAGTGGGTCACCTGCAGGATCGTCGTCCCCTGCCGGTTGAGCTCCTTGAACAGCTCCATGATTTCCTTGGCCTGCTCCGAATGCAGATTGCCCGTGGGCTCATCGGCCAGCAGCAGCGCGGGATTGTGAATCACGGCGCGCGCAATGCCGACAAGCTGCTGTTGCCCGCCGGAAAGTTGCGATGGAAACAGATCCTTCTTGCCGACAATGTTGAACCGGTCCAGCGTGTCCGCCACCAGCGCCTGACGCTCGGCGCGCGGCATGTTCTTGTAGCTCAGCGGCAGGTCGATGTTCTCCGCCACCGTTAGCTCGTCAAGCAGGTGGTAGCTCTGGAAGACCATCCCCATGCTGCGTTTGGCCAGCTCGGCCCGCTGCTTGCGGCCCATGCTGTGTACCGGCGCGTCTTCAAAGTAGTATTCGCCCAGCCACTGGTCATCGAGCAGCGCGATGGCGTTCAGCAGCGAGGACTTCCCCGCTCCCGACGGTCCCATCAGTGTGACGAACTCGCCCTGCTCGATCTTCAGGTCGATGCGGCGCAGCACCCAGGTCTGGCCGGCGCCGGTTTTGTAGCTGCGTTCCAGGTTATGTATCTCAATCATTTCTGTGTTTCCTTCCTTATTCGTGGCGCAGCGCCTCGATGGGATCCGTGTTGGCGGCGCGGCGCGCCGGCAGATAACTGGCAAGAATGCAGGCGATCGCAAGGACCGCGGTCACCGCTTCAATCACAAGCAGAATGTTGTGCAGGTCCACGCCGGTGAGCACGCTTGATGCCGCGCGGCTGACTCCGTACGACGTCACAATCCCAAGCGCTGCACCGATAGCAAGCAGCATCATGGCGCGGCGCAGCACCAGCCACAACAGATCGTTGCGCTGCGCCCCCAGCGCCAGCCGCACGCCGAAGTCGCGAATCTGCTGCGTGACCTGGTACGCCAGCAGCCCATAAAGGCCGGCGGCGGCAATCACCAGCGCCGCTAGCGCAAACAGCGAGAGCAGTCGCGCGGCGAGCGTCTGGCTGCCCATCGTGTTATCGACCGTGGTCTGCATGGTCTCGGCGTGGTTGAGGCCAACATCCGGATTCAGATCGTGCACGATGCGGGTGATGGCAGGAATCAACGCCGCAGGATCGCTTTGTGTGCGAACCACCAGGTCTTGGTGAAAGGCCACCAGGATCGGATACATCTGGTCAGCGGGAGACATCTGCCCCAAGTTGACGATGAGCTCAGGCTTCACCGACTCCTGCATCCCCTGGCGCGCGTCATCGATGATGCCCACGATCGTCGCGTAGTGGTGCGGCTCCTTCTCGTTCATCTTCACCTGCATCCCGATCGGTGATTTTGCTCCGTCGATCTGATGCGTAAAGGCTTCGTTGACTACCGCAGCCAGCGGAGCGCCCACGCTGTCTTCCGGGCCGAATAGCCTTCCCTGTTTCAGCGTGATACCCATCGCCGGAAAATATCCCGGTGATGCTGCGCGGGCATTTGCGTTCTGTTCATGTCTTTTGTCGGGCTTGGCTCGGCCTGCGAAGTGAATGTCATCGAGAAATGTCCAGTTCGTGCGCAATGGCCGGACTGTGGTGACGCCCGCCGCAGTGACTCCGGGCAGGTGGCGAATGCGATCGAGCATCGGTTCGATCAGCGTGCTCACAATGTTTTTGCCATTCGAGGAGCCTGCCTGCACGAACCAGTAGTTCTTCTGCGGCAGCATCAGCTCGGCCGTCACCACCTTCTCGGGATTGAAGCCGAGCGGGCGATGCTGCATGTCGTAGAGCGTGCGCGCCATCACCCCGGCAGCCGCCAGCAGCAACAACGAAAGCGCTACTTCCACCGTCACAATTGCATCGCGCATTGCGGCCTGTCCGCGGCTGGTGCCGCTGCCCGCCGAGCCCTCCCGCAGCCCGCTCAGGATGGGCAGTCGCGCCGCTTGCAGCGCTGGAATCATACCGAAGATCAGCGCAGAAATGATGGATGCGATCACGACATAAACACAGACCGTCGGATCGACGTGAATGCTTTCGCCATCCGTAAACATGCTCGCCAGATAGCTGCGCGAAACGCGCAGTGCCATTGACGTGATCGCCAGGCCAAGCGCTCCGCCCGCCAGGCTCAGCACCATGCTTTCCACCAGGAACTGCCGCATCAGCCGCGCGCTTCCCGCGCCCACGGCGGCGCGCACGGCTATTTCGCGACGGCGTCCCTGCGTGCGCGTCAGCAGCAATCCGGCCACGTTGATCGTCGCCAGCAGCCACACGGCAAGCACCAGCCCGTTCAGCACCAGCAGCCCGGGACGCACGCTGCGCGTCAACATGCGCGCATAGCTCTCAACGATGATCCAGTTGTCGCGCTCCTTGCCTGGATAGTCATGCAGGTTCTGTTGCTTGATGCCGGCAAGCTCGCGCATCGCGTCATCCACAGTCGCGCCGTCACGCAGCCGGCCGATCACGCCCAACATGCCGTTCGAACGATCCTGCAGGTCCTTGTTATCAATTACGAGCGGGGAGAAGATCAGATCGCTCCCACCCTGGAATCGGAAGCTCTCCGGCATCACGCCGACGACTGTATAAGACGTGCCGTTGAGCCGCAGAACCCGCCCGACCGCCTTCGGATCGCTGTTCAGCAGCGTGTGCCAAGCCTCCGCGCCGAGAATCACCACGTGCGTCGCGCCGCCCTTGTTTTCATTCGCGGCAAAGTTTCTGCCCATCGCAGGCTGCACTCCCAGCATGGTGAAGAAATTCGTGCTGGTGATCATCTCGGCTTCCGAGCGCGGCTGCGCGATGCCCTGAATGATCGGCATGTTGAAGGTGTAGAAGCCCACCGACTCGAGCGTGTGGCTGCGTGTCTGCCAGTCCTCGGCATCCGGCAGCGAGATACCGCCGCTGCTCTCTGCTGCGTCCTTGTCGTAGGACGACTCCGAGATCGCTACAAGCTGCGACGGATGCGCGTACGGCAGCGGCCGCAGCAGCACCTGGTCCACCACGGAAAACATCGTCGTGGTCGACCCGATGCCAAGCGCGAGCGTCAGAATGGCGGCGCAGGCAAAGCCGGGACTGCGCCGCAACTGGCGCCATGCGTAGCGTAGATCGTTGCCGAGTTCCATTCCCTCTTCTCCTCTACTCCGTTCGCAACGCCTGCAT
>DASVAI010000112.1:0-9173 GCA_036376445.1 Acidobacteriaceae bacterium | reverse complement strand
TCTGCCGGGTGTGGTAGCGGGTGTGTTGAGTCTGCTCGTGCTCAGTTTGCCGCTGGTGCTGCCGCCGGGATGGCAGCTTGCCGGGACGCGCCTGCTGCAGATTCTGCTGAACGGCCCGGCGACCGAGAGTGTGCGCTTGGTGTTCGTTGCCGGGGCAATTGAGGCTGCGGTGCTGAGTGCGGCGATCTTTGAGGCGGCGGTTCGGATTTTTGAGCTGCGGGATTTGCGGTTGAAGAGCGAGTGAGGATAGCTGAAAGCGTCGGTTGAAAAACGGTCACCCGTCCTACGGCCGAAGCGAAACTGCGGTTGGCAGAAGGTCGCTCTTGTTGTTGCTGACCGGTGTTCCGCTGACCGCTTCTTAGCCGACTACTTTCTTTGCTGGCCTTATTGTCCCTTCAGCACCGGTGTTGCAGCCGGCGCAGGTTTCTCCACTGCGACGGTACTGAAGAACGCGGAGGCGCCGCGCTGTGCGAGGTCGAGCGAGGTGCGTGGGATGACGCCGAGCAGCAGCGTGGCGGAGGCGGAGAGCAGGATCGCAAGGCCCAGTGTGAGCGACATGCGCGGAACGGCGAGCACGGGTGAGCCCTCGGCGGGTTTCGCGTAGAGCGCGGTCAGAAGGCGGAGGTAGTAGAAGCAGGCGATGCCGCTGTTGACCAGGCCGATGATGGCAAGCGCGAACATCCCGCTCTGGAGCGCGGCGGAGAAGACGTAGAATTTGGCGAAAAAGCCGCCGGTGAAGGGAATCCCGATGAGCGAGAGCAGGAAGAAGGCCATGGCTCCACCGAGCACGGGTGAGCGGTAGGCGAGGCCGCGATAGTCGGTGATGGACCAGAGCTGATCATCGTAACCGCCGACGTGGCTGATGATCGCGAAGATGCCGACGTTCATGGCGACATAGCAGAGCGCGTAGAAGGCGGCCGCCGCAATGCCGGCGGGGGAGAAGCTGGTGAAGGCTACCAGCAGGTAGCCGGCATGCGCGATAGACGAGTAGGCGAGCATGCGTTTCACGCTCTGCTGGCGCAGCGCGGCGAGGTTGCCAAGTGTCATGGAAACGGCCGCTAGTATCCAGAAGAGGCTCCACCAGTGCTGCTGGATCGCGGGGTACGCGCCATAAAAGATGCGCAGCAGCACGGCGAAAGCGGCCGCCTTGGGCGCCGTGGACATGAGGCCGACGACGGGTGAAGGTGCGCCCTCGTAGACATCGGGTGTCCAGACATGGAAGGGCGCGGCGGAGACTTTGAATCCGAGCCCGATGAGGATGAGCCCAACGGCGATCCAGGCGAGGATCGGGGTGCTGGAATGCGGGAGCGCGGCAGCAATGGCGGCAATACGTGTGGTGCCGGTTGCGCCGAAGGTGAGCGCAATGCCATAGAGGAAGAATGCAGTCGCAAAAGAGCCGAGCAGGAAGTATTTGAGCGCTGCTTCCGGGCTCTTGCCGGTGCGCTTGCGGAAACCGGCGAGGATGTAGGTGGAGATGGAGGAGATTTCGAGACCGATGAAGACGAGCAGCAGCTCAACCGCAGAAGTCATGAGCAGCATGCCGACCGTGCCGAAGAGGATAAGAGCGAAGAACTCCCCCATGTCATGCGTCTCCGGGCGCACGGAGTCGATGGCGGCGAGCAGCGCGACCAGCACAGTGCCGCAGATGACCAGATGGAAAAAGACGCTGAAGGCGTCGGTCTGCACAACGCCGAAGTAGGCCGTCCCGGGGGCGAGCGACAGTTGCCATACGCTCGCGGCGAATGCGGCGACCATCGCGAGCACACTGAACCAGCCAACGGGTTTGCGGCTGGCAGCGCGCGTCAGCAGCGGATCGACGAGCATGATAAGGATGCCGGCGAGGGTGAGGATGACTTCGGGGAGGATGCGTGACAGTTGCATGTTATTCGCCCTCCCTGACGGGCGGGCGCCCGTGCACCAGAGCGGCAGCAGCAGCGTTATGGGTGACCGCCGGCGTGTTGCTCAGGGCGTGAACGCCATGGTCGATGACGCGAATCCAGTAGGGAGAGAAGACGCCCATGAGGACCATCAGGATGGCCATGGGCCATAGGGCGAGGTGTTCGCGGGTGGCCAGGTCGCGGGCAGGCGAGCGGTGCACGAGCGGCGATTCGGGTCCGTAGAAGACGCGCTGCACCATCCAGAGCATGTAGGCCGCGCTGAGGATGACGCCAATGGTGCCGAGCGATCCCCAGAGATGGCTGACCGCGAAGCCGCTTGATAGCGTGAGGAACTCGCCGACGAAGCCGTTGAGGATGGGGAGACCGATGAGCGCGAGCGTGCTGAGAAGAAAGACAGTAGCGAGACGGGGCACGCGCGCAGCGAGGCCGCCGTAGCGCTCGATCTCGTAAGTGCCGTAGCGTTCGTACATGACGCCGAAGAGCACCAGCAGCGCGCCGCCGGTGATGGATTCGCTGAGGATGTGGAAGACAGCGCCGTCGAGCCCGTTGAGGGCGAAGGTGTAGATGCCGAGGGTGCAGAAGCTGAGGCTCGAGACAGTACCGAAGGCGAGCAGGCGCTTCAGATCGTTCTGCACGAGAGCGACAAGCGCACCATAGAGAATGCCGAGGGCGGCGAGCAGGATCATCCAGTGCGCGACGCGGTGCGACTCAAAGGGGAAAAGCCCGAGGTGGAAGCGGATGAGCGAGTAGAGGCCGAGTTTGCCGGCGACCACCATCGCCATGGCAGTCGGGGCTTCGCTGAAGACATCGCCGAGCCAGCCGTGCAGCGGGAAGACGGGAACTTTAACTGCGAAGGCGACGAGAAACGAGAGCGAGATGAGCCACATCGCTTCCGACCCGAAAACAGTGCCCTGCGTGAGGCGGGCTTTCATCTCGACGTAATCGAAGGTACCGGTGCGCGCATACAGAGCGAGGATGCCGACGAGGAAGAGCGCCGAGGGGATAAAGGTGTAGAGGAAGAATTTGATCGCGGCGCGGGAGCTGGCGCGGCTGCCGTGGTCGCGGCCGAAGGTGGCGATCAGGATCGCCATGGGGACGAGCGAGAGCTCCCAGAAGGCGTAGTAGACCATCAGATCGAGGGCGAGGAAGACGCCGAGCATTGCGGTCTGCTGGAGCAGGAACAGCGAATAGAACTCCTTGACGCGCGTGTCGATGGCGCGCCAGGAAGCGAGCACGCCGATGGGCGCGAGGAATCCGGTGAGGACGAGAAGCCATACGGAGAGGCCATCGACGCCGAGGTGATAGCGGATGGGCGGCGACGCGATCCAGATGCGATTGATCTCAAACTGGAAGCCGGGATGGTTGTAGTCGAAGTGCGTAGGCAGGTGCAGCGTGAGCACGAAGGTGGCCAGCGCGATGATGAGGGCCCAGCTCTGCACCAGCTTGCCGCGATTGGGCAGCAGGGCCGTCACGACCGCGCCCAAGGCGGGCAGCAGGAGAATCCAGGTGAGGATGTTGTGATCGATGGAAGTCATGGCTTAGCCGACCCCCAGGTGAAGGTGTGCGCCGAAGCCGAAGTAGGCAAGCAGCAGGATGGCGGCAGCGCCGATGGCGAGCCAGCCGGCGTACGAGCGGATGTTGCCGGATTGGATGCGGCGGAGTATTGAACCAGAGCCCTGGGCAACGCCGGCGAGGAAATGGCCGCCTCCTCCGATAAGGCCGCGATCGAATCCGCCCCAGAGCGCGTACCGCGAGAGGATGAGTAAAGGCTTGACGATCAGGAAGCCATAGATTTCATCAATCCAGTACTTGTTCAGGACCAGGCTATAAAGCGCACGGGAGTGTGCAGCGATCCTTGCCGGGAGTTCAGGCTTGCGGCGGTAGAGCGTATCGGCGAGGAACCATCCGAGGAGCGCGGCCAGAACGGAGCAGCCGGCGAGCTTGCGCTCGGTTCGCGGATCCTCCGGCCTTGGAGGAACTTCCGCCGTTGGGATGGGGGCCCCGGTGCGCATGGCAATGGAGACCTGCTCGAAAGATGGCGGTGCGCCTGTGCCGTGCGTGACGGGCTCGAGGAAGCGGCCAAAGCGATCGCCTCCGCCGAGCGAATTGGGAATGCCGATCCATCCGCCCGCGACGGAGAGAATAGCGAGCAGCACGAGCGGCACGAGCATGGACGACGGGCTCTCGTGAATGTGGTGCGTGTGGTGGTGAGCAGCGCCGTGATGGTGGCCATTGGTGGAGTGCTCAGTTTCGAGCAGCTCATCGTCGATTGCCACGGGCAGACCTTCCTGATGTGCCGGCTGCAGCCGGAGATGGCCGAAGAATGTCAGGTACCAGAGGCGGAACATGTAGAAGGAAGTCACGCCGGCCGTGACCAGACCGACAGCCCACAGAAATGGGCCGCCGTCTGGCGAGCGAAAGACCTCCGCCAAGATTTCGTCTTTAGAGAAGAAGCCGGAGAAGGGCGGGAATCCGGAGATGGCGAAGACGGCCATGGTCATGGTCCAGAAGGTGACTGGTATGTGTTTGCGGAGACCGCCCATGACGCGCATGTCCTGCTCGCCGCCTATGGCGTGGATGACAGAGCCGGCAGCAAGGAAGAGCAGTGCCTTGAAGAAAGCGTGGGTGAGCAGATGGAAGATGGCGGCGGAGTAAGCCGCTGCTCCACAGGCGAGAAACATGTAGCCAAGCTGCGAGATCGTCGAGTAGGCGAGCAGGCGCTTGATATCGGTCTGAAGTATGCCGACGGTGGCGGCGAAGAATGCGGTAGCCGCTCCGATGATGGCGACAACCATGAGGGCAAGTGGCGCCCGATCGAAGATGGCGTGCGTCCGGACGACCATGTAGATGCCGGCGGTTACCATGGTGGCGGCATGGATGAGGGCCGAGACAGGCGTGGGACCTTCCATGGCGTCCGGCAACCAGACGTAGAGCGGAATCTGCGCGGACTTACCGGTAGCCCCGAGAACGAGCAGCAGCGCGACGGCGGTGAGGAATCCGCCCTGCCACTCGGGATGCTGCGCGATCTGTCCGGCGATATCAGCAAAGCTGAGCGTGCCGAAATGAACGATGAGAAGAAACAACGCGAGCAGGAATCCGAAGTCGCCGACTCGGTTGAGGATGAAAGCCTTCATGCCCGCTTTGGCAGCGGAGTGTTTCTTGAAGTAGAAGCCGATCAGCAGGTAGGAGGCGAGGCCGACGCCCTCCCACCCGACGAACATGAGCAGGAAATTTTCCGCCAGCACCAGCGTGAGCATGAAGAACATAAAGAGGTTGAGGTAGGCGAAGAACCGCCAGTAGCCCTCTTCGTGCGCCATGTACCCGACAGAATAGATGTGGATGAGAAAACCGACGCCGGTGACGACGAGCAACATCACGAGAGTGAGCTGGTCGAGCGCGAAGGCGAAGTCGGCGTGGAGGACCGGCGTCGCGATCCATGCGGCGTGGCGCTCGATATACGGGAGCGAAAGCGCGGAGAAGCTATCGTAGACGCGCAGCACAAGCAGGAGCGGCGCCGCGGTGAAGACCAGCGCGATGGTGGAGACGAGCGCTTTTGGCAACCGATGGCCGAGCAGGCCATTCAGCAGAAAGCCGACGAGCGGCAGGACCGGGATGAGCCAGAGATGGAGGCCGTTCATAGTTTCATCAGGTTCACCTGGTCCACGTTGAGCGTGTTCCGGGTGCGGAAGACAGCGATGATGATGGCCAGCCCCACAGCGGCTTCGGCCGCTGCCACCACCATGACGAAGAAGACAAAGATCTGGCCGCTTACCTGATGCCAGCGGTGCGCGAAGGCGACGAAGGTCAGGTTGACGGCGTTGAGCATCAGCTCAATGGCCATGAAGACGGTGATGATGTTGCGCTTGATCAGGAAAGCG
Source organism: Acidobacteriaceae bacterium (assembly GCA_036376445.1). Classification (GTDB taxonomy): domain Bacteria; phylum Acidobacteriota; class Terriglobia; order Terriglobales; family Acidobacteriaceae; genus KBS-83. Next base: position 3,397 of record DASVAI010000112.1, on the reverse strand, counting down.
GCAACGCCGATGGAGAAGAGAATGGCGCTGAGGACGAGGTAGTAGGCAATGGGAACAACCATCTCAGGACTCCCTTCTTGCGAGCACGACCGCGCCGAGAATGGCGATGAGGATAAGGACCGAGGTGACCTCAAAGGGAAGCAGCAGGTCGCGGAAGAGAACGCGGCTGAGGTCGTGGGTAGTCACTAGGGTGCCGCCGCCGAGCTGCGCGTTACCGAGCGGCGCTCGCAGCGAGAGAAAGATATAGGTCAGCAGGCCGAGCAGTGCCGCGGCTCCGGGGAAGCCGACGATGTAGGCGGCGCGGCTGCCGCGGGTACGCTCTTCCTCGCCTGCATTGAGCAGCATGATGACAAAGGTAAAGAGCACCATGATGGCGCCCGAGTAGACGATAACCTGCGCTGCGGCGAGAAACTCTGCGCCCAGCAGCAGGTAGAGCACGGCCAGCGAGGTCATCACCACGATCAGCGAGAGCGCGCTATTGATCGGATGGCGCTGCAGCAGCAGATTCAGTGCGCCGGCGATGCAAAATGTTCCGAAGATGAAGAAGATAACTAGATACATGCCGAAAGCCGTTCACCAGATGGGAAAACCGCAACTAGCAGAAGTCTCATAGTAAATCACCGCGGCGCCTATTATCGCGGAGCATAGATCAGGGCCGCGACGATGACATTGGCAATCGCGAGCGGCACGAGAAACTTCCATCCGAAGCCCATCAACTGGTCATAGCGGAAACGCGGCGTCGTGCCGCGTACCCAGATGTAGAGAAAGACGAAGAAGAATACCTTGATGACGAACCAGAAGACCGGCAGGAGCGCCTGGATGACGATGTTGCTGGGCGCGGGTAGCAGATTGCCGAACGGGCTGGTCCAGCCGCCGAGGAAGAGCAACGTGGCCACGCAGCCGACCGTGATCATGTTGGCGTACTCGGCCATGAAGAACATCGCGAACTTCATCGAGCTGTACTCGGTGTGATAGCCGCCGGTGAGCTCGCTTTCCGCTTCGACCAGATCAAAAGGAGCACGGTTGGTTTCGGCATAGGCCGAGATCAGATAAATAAAGAAGGCGACGAACTGCCATCCGCCGAAGACATTCCACGAGACGATGCCGTGCGTTCCCTGCACGTTCACGATGTCGCGGAGGCTGAGTGAGCCGGCACGCAGGACAACGCCAACCAGCGAGAGGCCAAGAGCAAGCTCGTAGCTGACCATCTGGGCGGCGGAGCGAAGCGCGCCGAGCAGAGAGTACTTGTTGTTGGAGGCCCAGCCGGAGAGCGCGATGCCATAGACGCCCACGGAGGTGACGCCGAGGATGACCAGTAGGCCGATATTGAGATCGGAGATCTGGAAGAGGTCGAAGCGGACGCCGTTGACATGGATCGGGATGTTTGCGCCGAACGGTACGACGGCGATGGAAATGAGCGCGCAGGCGAGCGCGATGACGGGCGCAAGGATGTAGAGCGGCCGGTAGACCGTGGCCGGCATGATGTCTTCCTTGAGGAATAGCTTGAGGCCATCGGCGAGAGGCTGGAGCAGCCCGAAGGGACCCACGCGCGACGGTCCGAAGCGGTTCTGTATGCGGCCGACGACCTTGCGTTCCAAGAGGACGGTGTAAGCGACGCAGGTGAGCAGCACGATCAGTACGACGACGATCTTTGCGATGCTCAACAATACATATGTCAGCAGCGGACTCAAACGGGCTCTCTTTCTAGATTGCTTTCACAGATATGGTGTTCTCATCCATTTCCGTGAGGAACAGCTTTTCTTAACGAAAAAACTGCGTCAGCAATTATTTAAAAGCGGAAATGCTTCTGAAAACGGTTCATCAAACTCGACTGCCAGTTGCTACTTTGATGGCCTCAATCCGCCGCGGCCTCTGCCGGCGATTTGCGGTGCTGTTCGTGGACTTCCTGGAGTTTTTCGCAATAACGGCCCAGCGTACCGGAGGTGAAGAGCGCGTCTTGCGCCGGCAGCACCAGATCGCGGCGCGGATTGGGCGCGGGCCCAATGGAAACAAGTCTCGTGCGCACGTCATTGGCGGCGAGCAGATTCATGCGCTCGACATCATATCCGGGGACCAGTCGCTCGATTTCGTCGAGCACGGCGTAAGGATCGAATGGACTGAGCTTCGGCTCGATCTGGCGGGATGCCAGCCAAATCGCGTGGCGGTCGGCTTCGCCGGACTGCGCGCCGCGCGACTGGCCGGTATCGGCGCGGAGGCCGCGGCCGAATGGCACAAGCTTATGCGGATCAGCGCCCATGCGATCGGCAAGCCGGACAATGAGCTCGAGATCGGTGCGCACGCCGGCGCGGTCACCGGCCTTCTTCACGAGCTGCAGGTCGCCGTAGTTGTTCGTCACAGTGCCGCCTTTCTCGTAGAGATTGGCCGTGGGCAATACGAGATCGGCTAGCTGTGCGCTTTCGGTCAGGAACATGTCCTGCACGATGAGGAAAGTGTTCTTCAGAGAAGCGGGATCGATGTTGTAACGCGCGACGGGGTTGGAACCGACGACGTAGAGCGCGCCGAGTTCGCCGCGCTCGGCTGCGTCAAACATCTCGATGAGGTCCTTGCCGGGCGTCTGCGGAAGGCTGGGGTACTCCTCGGCGAAGGGACCGGGGGCGCTGACGGGGCGATAACCCGGGAGCAGATCGGGGAGAACGCCCATGTCCGCCGCGCCGCGTGAGTTGGCGTAGTCGGCGAGACAAGCGAAACGGGTTTCCGGCAATGACAATCCGAACGAGATCAGCGCGTCAATGTCGTGGCCGCGGAACTCGGAGCCGAAGGCAATCAGGAGATTCGGCTCCGCGCGTAATGCTCCCCGGAACTCTGCTGCGCCTTCGATGCCGTTGAAGTCCCCGTCGGTCGAGGCGAGAAAGCGGACGGCATCGGCGTAACTGTTCTCCGGGATGTGGAGGAAGGCCTTCGCCTGACGCCGCAGCTTGATGCGATTGGCGTTCACCACGTAGAGCCGTGCCTTGTTCAGCCGCACGTTGGTGCGCAGGGCCCAGGCGAGCGCCGGGTGCTGTTCGGTGGGATCGTTGCCGAGCAGCAGAATGGCGGGAGCAGTGGAGGCGTCGCGCAGGGAAGCGGCGCGTTCCGGGTGACCGGCTACGGCTCGCACAAAGCTGACGTAATCCGCGGTGCGGTGGTGGTCGATGTTGTTGGTGCTGAGCACGGTGCGCGCAAACTTCTGCAGCACGTAGTTCTCTTCGTTGGTGATGCGATTGGAGCCGATGACGCCGATCGCGCCTGGGCCTTTGGTGTCGCGGACTTCCTTCAGCTTTGCGGCGGCGAAGTCGAGGGCCTGCTCCCACGTGGCAGTGGCAAAGCTGTCGTCCGCCTGCCGGATGAGGGGTTTGGACAGGCGGTCTGGGTGGTCGGCGAAGTCGAAGGCGTAACG
>DASVAI010000110.1:0-3988 GCA_036376445.1 Acidobacteriaceae bacterium | reverse complement strand
GGGATGCGGCTTGACGGGATCAGTGCCGACGAACGGGTCTTCGGCAGCTTTGGACCCGGTGCACCGCGCGAAGTGCTGACCGCGCTGCTGAATGGCACCTCATACAACCTGATCATGGTAGGAGACCTGCCTAACGGCGCGCCACGGTTGTTGATGCTGAGCCGCAGGTCTGGCGGGCCGGAGCCGCACCCGCCGGCCGTTGCCGCGAACGGAAATCCGAACCCGAACGCGAATCCAAATGCAAACGGCATGCAGGACCAGGAGCAGCCGCCGAATCCGGATGAGAATCCGCCGGAAGATAACGGCAATGGCGACGACAACTCAGACGACTCCGCGCCACCAATGCAGTACACGCCGCCGTCGATCACGCCGGCCGAGCCCACGCCGGAGCAGAACGCACCCGGTGATCAGAACGCGCCGCCGGAGGGTGTTGGTCCGCGCGCGATTCCGATGCAGCCTCCGCCGCAGCAATAATCAAATGGTTATCTGGTAACGCAGCCGGGAAGTGTGAGCTATGCCCGAGACGGCGCGGAGCCTACGACGCGTGGACTTGGGCTTCGACCGACTTGGCCTGCGCCATGGGATGCAGGGAGCGGGAATGCATGCGAAGCAGGGCGAAGAGCGCCCGGCAGCAGTTATAGGCCAGAAGAACGCCAAGAGCCAGAGCGGCAAGCACTGCACAGGTAAGGCCTAAGAGATTCATCACGTCCATGGGGGTATTCCTATTCTCTCTACTGCTTCTGTTGCGGGATGAATGCGCTCGCACGCTTCATCTCTTTTGATGGTCCAGCGCTGCCATTCTCGCAGAGCACAGGCGGCGTTGACCCTCGTTTCTATTGCCGATTAAGATACGTAGAGGAGCGCTTGTTGTCCCGCTCTTTTCCGCTGTATCCCATTACTTTCGCGTCATTCACCCAGGCAACCCGCACAGCGTTTCCCGGTCCGGTCCCAATCGCATTGCATGCCCATCACCAACATCACAGTTCGCGGCGCCCGCCAGCACAATCTGCAGGACATCAACGTGCAGATTCCGCGCAACACTCTCACGGTGATCACCGGCCTTTCCGGCTCCGGTAAGTCTTCGCTGGCCTTCGACACCATCTACGCCGAAGGGCAGCGCCGTTACGTCGAAACTCTTTCCGCCTACGCCCGCCAGTTCCTCGACCAGATCGAGCGCCCTGACGTCGATTCCATCGAGGGCCTGAGTCCTGCGATCTCCATCGAGCAGAAGACCACCAGTCGCAGCCCTCGCTCTACTGTCGGCACCATCACGGAGATCTACGACTATCTCCGCCTGCTCTACGCCTCGGTCGGCACGCCTCACTGCCCTAACTGCGGCCGGCCTATCTCCCGCCAGTCCCCGGAGCAGATCGTGGAGCGCGTGCTTGCGCTGCCCGCCGGGGACCGTCTGATCGTCTACGCGCCCATCGTCCGCGGCCGCAAGGGAGAGTTTAAGGACATGCTCGACTCTCTTGACCAGCAAGGATTTAGGGCCCGGGTGGATGGCGAGGTCCGCGACCTGGCCGATCCTATCTCGCTCGAGAAGCGCAAGAACCACACCATTGAGGCCATCGTCGATCGCATCGTGCTCAAGCCCGGCGTCGAGAAGCGTCTGGAGGCTGCCGTTGCCAAAGCGCTCCAGTTGGCGAATGGTCTGGTCCTCATCGGAAACGCCGGCGGGGAAACGCTGTATTCCTCGTCGATGGCGTGTCCCGACTGCGGACTCGATATCCCTAAGTTGGAGCCGCGGAGTTTTTCCTTCAATAGCACCTACGGTGCATGTCCGGAGTGTCATGGGCTGGGCAGCATTTACGACTTCGACGCAACCAAGGTCGTCGTCGACTGGTCGAAGCCGCTGCTGGAAGGCGCTCTGGGACCGGGCTCCGGCTCGCAGTATCTGGCTCGGCTGGTGAAGTTGGCCGCGCAGAAGTACAAGATCCCGCTGCAGAAGCCTTTCGACGAATTGAGCGAGAAGCACCAGGAGCTGCTGCTCTACGGCCCCGGCGCAGAGGCCCCGCGCACCGGCTTTCATGGCGTCTTTCAGTGGCTGCGCGATTCGCTTGAGGAGTCCAGGTCCGATAGCTATCGCGAGTGGCTGCTGGGCTACATGTCCGCTACCATCTGCCCTGCATGCCAGGGCAGACGGCTGCGGCCTGCATCGCTGGCCGTCAAGGTGAATGATCTCTCGATTGCCGATTTCACTGCTCTGCCGTTGGGCCGTGCGCTCGCGGCGGCGCGTGCGCTCTCCTTCTCCGCACGCGAGGCGCTGATCGCTGACCGCCTGCGCCGCGAGATCATCGAACGGCTGGAGTTCCTGAACGCCGTCGGGCTCTCGTATCTCTCGCTCAACCGCAATGCCGCGTCGCTCTCCGGCGGCGAGGGCCAGCGCATTCGGCTGGCGACCCAGATCGGCTCGCGGCTGCGCGGCGTGCTGTATGTGCTCGATGAGCCTTCAATCGGCCTGCACCAGCGCGACAACCAGCGACTGATTGCGGCACTTGAATCGCTGCGCGACCTGGGCAACACCGTGCTGGTGGTGGAGCACGACGAGGACACGATCCGCAGCGCCGACTATGTTCTCGACCTTGGCCCCGGCGCGGGAAAACTCGGCGGCCATGTCGTGGCCGAAGGAACTCCCGATCGCATCATGCAGGCGGCCGACTCGCTGACCGGGAAGTATCTTTCGGGCACTCTAGGCGTGGTGCATCGACTTGCGCCACGGCCCGTCAATGGAGCTACAGGGAACAAGGGTTGGATCACTGTCGAAGGCGCGCGTGAGCACAATCTGCGCGACGTAACGGTGCGCTTTCCGCTGAACGTGATGACGGTGGTGACCGGCGTCTCCGGCTCCGGCAAGAGCACGCTGGTGAATGATATTCTCTATCGCTCGCTCGCGCGGCTGCTCTATGACTCGCACGACACCCCCGGCCAGCACAAGGCGATTCAGGGCGCGGAGCAGATCGACAAGGTGATCCGCATCGACCAGTCGCCCATCGGACGCACGCCGCGCTCCAACCCGGCAACGTACACTGGCGTGCTCTCCGCGATCCGCGACATCTTCGCCATGCTGCCCGAGGCGCGCGAGCGCGGGTACAAGCCGGGACGCTTCTCCTTTAACGTCGCGGGTGGCCGCTGCGAAGCCTGCCAGGGCGACGGGCAGAAGCGCATCGAGATGAACTTCCTGCCGGACGTCTACGTGCTCTGCGATGTCTGCAACGGGCGTCGCTTCAATCAGGAGACGCTGTCGGTGAAGTTCAACGGCTATTCGATCGCGGACATTCTTGACCTCGCGATTGAAGACGCGCTGCCGGTGCTGAAAGATATCCCGCAGGTGCGACAGAAGCTGCAGACGCTGGTCGATGTCGGGCTGGGCTATGTGCATCTTGGGCAGGCGGCGACGACGCTCTCCGGCGGCGAGGCGCAGCGCATGAAGCTGGCGCGCGAGCTCTCCAAGCGGCAGACCGGCAAGACGCTGTACGTGCTGGACGAGCCCACCACCGGCCTGCACTTTGACGATGTGCGCAAGCTGTTGGAGGTGCTGCACCGGCTCACCGATCTGGGCAACACGGTGATCATCATCGAGCACAACTTGGACGTGATCCGCAATGCGGACTGGATTATCGATCTTGGCCCGGAAGGCGGGGAGGACGGCGGGGCCATCGTGGCCGAGGGCACGCCCGCGCAGGTGGCGCAAGCCGCGAACTCGCACACCGCGGAGTTTCTGCGGCGGCATTTCCCGGCCGATCCGTCAGCCGCTTCTGCATCGCCGTCCAATGGATCAGGAAACAGCGCATCCAAAAAGAGCGCGCGCCGCCGTTCTGCTACAGTCCTCCAGTAACCAACATTCGCCGCGATGCCGATCGATCCCAGTTCACTGCCGCCTGCCGCTTCGCCGGATGAAACCGAGCTGCCGATGGAGCCTGCCTATCCGGTTCCTGTAGAAGCACCGCGCATGGGCGGCGGCCCCACGCCGCATCTCGGCCACACG
>DASVAI010000436.1:0-7663 GCA_036376445.1 Acidobacteriaceae bacterium | reverse complement strand
AAGCGCCAGCACAGCGCACAGGCGCACTACAGAACGGGACATACCAGCCTCCTTGAAAGAGCGGTTGTCAGCCCGCTGACTCTCTATCGGTCGCGGTTGACACGGCGCGGCTTGCGATCCGCGCCAGCATCCACTTTTCGTGCTCTGCTCGCAGCGAGTCCCCTTTCTTCGGTAAGCCCGGCCTCTGCTGCGCCAGATACTGCAGCCAAGCCTCTTCGTCCGCTGGAGTGGACTGAATCTTCAGCGCGGGCGGGGCAGGTTCCGGCGGCTCCAGCTTTACGGTGTTCGACTGGAAGAGCCATCCGCGTTCAAAGATCGCAAGGCCGGCGATCAAATACCGAAAGATGCCGAAGTACGGAATGATGCGCCGCCCGATACCGAGGGCGATCACGACCATCATGAACGCCAGGTGGGTCACGATCGTGGAAAGAATCGGCATCGAGAACCCGGATTCATGTTCCGCTGTCAGCACGAGCCAGCCCAGAAACAAATGGTAGGAAACCAGCATGGAAGTGAACACAGCAAGGGGGCCGTGCGGCATCATGCGGCCCAAAAGAAATCCCAGCACGCCGGCAACCGTGAAAGCAAAGATGTCTCTGCCTTCCAGGTCCAGCCACGCCCACAAACTCATCGCTACCCCTCCTGCGCTTTGCTGTCGGGGGAATTAGTGCGAGCTATTATGCAACGCTCCCCGACTCCATGGACAGATTTCATGCACAGCAAAGTGCTGAAGCTCTAGTCCTGCGGGACGGCTTGTTCATCGCATTTCTTGCATTCGAGCACGCAGCCCAGGTGTGCGCGTCGGCCCTCTTCGGTGGTCACCCACGGGCGCAGTTCCCACGGCGGCCGATGGCGTACATGCTGGGTGTGCCCGCAGGCAAGATCAGCAACCCAGTCTTCTGACTCGTCCGTGTGGAAACGAACGATCTTTTGCTGCGCCATGTGTGCATGATAGTTGGGCACGAATCCAGCAGTTGCGCGAGGCTGGCGGAAGGTATAGAAAATGGGGTCCCGGAACTTGCTGGGTTCTGGCATCCGGAACTGCTGTAAGGGAAAGCAATAGATTGGCCGCGACCATCGTTCACTTCGGGCAGGACACCTGCTTCCGGCTCCCCGTTCTCCGAAGCGCGGGCTACGCCGTTGAAGAATGCGAGTCGCTGGACCGGCTCTCCGGCTTGCTGGCAGGCAACGCAGACGCGGTGACGCTGGAAGAAGAATGGCAGCTTTACACGCCCGAAGCAGTCGCCCTGACCCGCGCGTATTCCAGCGCCCCGGTCGTTCTTTTCCGCAATGAGCCGAATCCGGTTGTTTTTGATGGGTTTGACTTGGTTATTCCCCCGCTGACGGCGCCCGAGGACTGGCTGCGCCAGATCGCCGATCTGCTGGAGCATAGCCACGCCGTTCAGACGGCAGCAAGTGAGCTGGCACGGTCTTCCGCAACGCTGCGCCAGGAATCTGCCTCTGTCCGCGACGAGTCGCGGCGGCTTCGGGAATGCTCGATTGACCAGCGCTCCGCAGCGATTCCCGTTGGCTGGGAGACGCCGGAAAGCAAGCCTGATCCAGCCTGGGACTGACAGCATCGCACGATTTTCAGTGCGCACGGCAGCTCCGCCGTGGCAGCATAATCCCCTCCCTTGGAGTCTGATCTCGTGGTTCGGAACTTGTGGTTCGGAGGTGATCGCCATGCGGCTTCCGTTGCTTCTCGCCCTCGGCTTCCTCGCTCTGCTGGCGCACCCGGCCACCGCCGACGCACAGGCCGCTGCGGAAACCGCTCTGACTACGGCAGCCACCAGCGCCACCGCTGCCAATGCCGCTTCGAAGATCCGCGTGCCTAGCGTTACCATTCCGAGCAGAGGAACCCAGGCCGGCGCGGTGCACCGTTACACCCGCCACACCGCCCCCACGACCGTGCAACAGGGCGCGGCAAAGAACACCCGCAAAACAAAAGATGCCGCCGCCAGCCATGCGCCCCACGTCACTTACCGGCGCATCCAGTAATCGCCTGCATGTGACCTAATCGCCTCCAAATGACCCGGGCGATGTAGGCAATTTTCAGATTTTCCGTGCAAAGGCGTGAGCCGGCGTGGCAGCATAGGAATCCTTCGGTGTTCTCTATGCAATTTGCCCGTCCGCTTGTTGCTTCGGTTTTCGCGCTCGTCCTGATTGCCGCGGCCTCCGCTGCGCCAAAACAGAAGACCGCCACCCATGCCGTGCAGCAGCGTTCCCCGGCGCGCAAAGCCACTGTGCCGGGCACGAATCCGCATATGAACAAGAGGAGCCACCCGGTGGGCGCACCCAATACCCACAAGCATCACAAATGGCTCTAGACCGGAACTAGATCACAGCAATTTCAATCCAGCTGTCTCGTCGGGCAGAACAGCATCTGACGCGCCATCGTAGGATCATCCACCAGCGCGATGTAGCGCTTCGAGTCGAACTTCTTTCCTGTCGATGCGCCAGACATGTAGCGGATGGTTCCGAAGATCGGCCGCTCCGGCCACGGCCGGTCGAACTTGCCGGCGATCGCCCACGCGATACCGGCATAGGAGTTCGGATCGCGCCCGTCCAGCTCATATTTATCGTTCAGCAGCACTGCCCATTCGAAGGCCTGGGCAGGATTGGGGGTCCACTCGAGAATTTTCTTGCCCCAGTACATGCGCATCACGTTGTGCATCCAGCCATAACGGACCATCTGTAACTGCGCCGCATTCCAAAGCGCATCGTGGGTTTCGCCGCGCTCCAGTTGTTCGCAGGTGTATTCGTATTCTCGCCGGTCGCGCGCGTGCTCGCGCAGCGTCTTCTCCGCCCACGGCTCGGCACAGGCTATCGAGTCGTACGTTGTACGTGCATGGATGACGAAGTTGACCGCCAGCTCGCGCCAGCCGATCAGCTCGTCGAGAAACTCGTCATACGCCGATTGCGATGCGACGCCCGAATCCACGGCGCGCTTCGCCTCCAGCGCAATACGCAGCGGGCTGATGTGGCCGAAGTGCAGATACGGAGAAAGTTGGCTCGTCCCGTTGAGCTGCGGCTTGCGGCGCGCCGTCTCGTAGCCGGCAAGCTGGTGCTCGAGGAAGTAGCGCAGCCGCCGCATCGCCGCATGCGTACCGCCGCGGAAGGTGTCCACCGGCGGAACACTGCGGTCGAAGTGCCGCCATCCGCGGGTGATGTCGTCGTCCAGCGTCCAGCCGGCGATGTGGTTCATGGGCGGCCAGCGTTTCTGGAGCATTACCGGCGGTGGCTCGACGAGATATTCGGGCAGCAGCGGATCGAGTTGGCGGCGGAAGAGATGCTGAGCATAGAAGCCCCTGGAGAAGAGCGACGATGGGACCACAACGTCGGCGTCGACTGTCCAGAACGGAATGCGCAGCCTGCCGGCAAGCACGCGACGCCAGCGTTCCGGCTCGCGCAGCGGATTTTCGTCTCCGATGACAATGCCCGCGCCGACATCGGCCAGGAATTGCTCCAGCCGGTTTTCCGGCGGCCGGCGCACGATGAGCGGCACCCCGCGCGCGGCGAGATCGGCGGCAGCATCGTGCAGCCCCTGGTTCAGAAAGGCGTAATGGCGCAGGTTGGCGTGCGGGTAGTTCGGGATGGCGGAGAAGAAGGCCACCAGTGGAAGTCCAAGCGCGTTGGCCGTCTCAATTGCACAGTCGAGCGCCGGATTGTCGATGCCGCGCTGGGCGCGCTCGATCCAGTACACGACGCAACGGGCGTCCGCCCTGGGAACCCCGCTTCGCCGGATGGACACGCGCGGGTTCTCCGCGAGCCGTCGTAGCGGCTCCGGTAAGCCGACGGTTACAGATGCTGCCTCTGCCATCGGTGACTAGGATGCAACAGCGAGGGCGGCCCGCAGGCCGCCCTCATGCGATCCGGTGGTGCGGACTTTACCAGAGTCCCCAGGCGCGGCTGATGTAGTCGCTGAGCGTCATGGTGATCAGCACCAGAAAGGTGAAGAAGCCCGAGGCGACGGTGAGCTTGACCAGGCGCGAGCTGTACTTGACGTGCATGAAAAAGAGGATGACCAGCGTGGCCTTGATGACTGCGATGCCGATGGCTACGATCGGGCTGAAGATGCCCAGATCGACAAAGGCAATACCCGTGGTCAGGGCGGTGAGGCACAGAAGTATCAGCAGGATCGTCAAGTAAATCTTCGGTCCGACGATGTGATGCCCCACGTGGACATCTTCCAGTGTTGGGTGCGACATAAATCCTCTCAGTGCAGCGGGTGACGGCTGATCAGATAGAGCAGCGGGAACAGGAATATCCAGACAATATCGACGAAGTGCCAGTACAACCCGAAGTTGTCTATGGTCGACGTATGCCCGGTCGTGTAAGCTCCCTGTCGCGCCCTGTAGATCAGTACGAGCAGAATCGACACGCCGATAATCATGTGCAGCGCGTGCATGCCGGTCATGGCAAAGTACAAGAAGAAGAAGATTTGCGCATGTTGTGCGACGTCGGGTGAAAGCGGAATGTCGCGCTTGTCGTGGGGGTGGACGAAGTCTTCGATGGAGAAGCCGGCGCCGGGAATATGATGCTCGACGTACTTCTCGTGGTACTCGACCGACTTGATGCCGAGGAAGACGAGGCCTAGCACGAGGGTGAGTGCGAGCGAGACCAGCAGACCTCTCCGGTTCCGCTTTTCGGCGCAATAAACGCCCATCGCCATGGTGAAGCTGGACACGATGAGGACCGCGGTGTTGGTAGTGCCCAGTCCGATGCCGATCGTATTCGATGCCGAGACGAAGGCATCGTGGTACCAGTTGCGATACAGCAGGTAGGCCATGAAGAGGCCCCCGAAAAACATGATTTCGGTCAGCAGAAACAGCCACATCCCGAAGGAAGCGGCCTCCTTCTGCTGCTCTACCGTCTCAAAGTGGTGGCGCAGGTACGCCGGATGATCGTGCTCGTGATGAGCGATCTCCTCTTGCTGCCGGACTGCAATGGTTTGGCTATCCAACGGTCGTTACCTCGTGCTGAGTCTTGTTCGCCAGCCATTCGTAATCGTAAGCCTCGTAATCCACGATCGGGATTTCGAGGAAGTTTTCGGTCGGCGGGGGCGACTGAATCTGCCATTCCAATCCGGTAGCCTGCCACGGATTCGAGCCCGCAATCGCACCGTACTTGAGCGACCAGGTCATGTAGATCATGGGCATCAGATAGCCGATGCCAAGCACCGTCGCTCCGGCGGTGGAGAGCACATTCAGGACTTGGAACTCCGGCGGGTATGCGTGATACCGGCGCGGCATGCCCAGATAGCCGAGGACGAACTGCGGGAAGAAGGTGAGGATGAATCCGATAAACGTAGTGACCGCGGCCAGCCTGGAGAGCGACTCCGGATACATGCGGCCGGTCATCTTGGGCCACCAGAAATGCACGCCGGCCAGGTAGGCCATGAGCATGCCGCCCACCATGACGAAGTGGAAATGGGCCACGATGAAGTAAGTCTCGGTCAGGTGGATATCCATGCCGAGCGATCCGAGGAAGACGCCGGTAAGTCCGCCGATGGTGAATAGCCCCATGAAGCCGAAGGCGTAGAGCATCGGCGTCTCGAAGGTGATGGAACCTTTATAGAGGGTGGCGGCCCAATTGAATATCTTGATGGCGGAGGGCACCGCGACGAGCATGGTGAGCAGCGAGAAGACAAGCGCCGAGTAGTTGGAGACACCCATGATGAACATGTGGTGGGCCCAGACGAAGAAGCCGAAGACCGCGATGGCGACTGACGAGAAGGCGACCGCGGTATAGCCGAAGACGCGCTTGCGGGAGAAGGTGCTGATGACTTCGGAGATCACGCCCATGCCGGGCAGGATCATGATATAGACGGCCGGGTGCGAGTAGAACCAGAAGAGATGCTGGAATAGCAACGGGTCGCCACCCTTGGTGGGATCGAAGACACCGATGCCGAAGAGGCGCTCCAGCGCGACCAGCACGAGCGTGATGGCGAGCACCGGGGTGCCGAGCACCATGAGGAGCGAAGCGGCGTAATGCGACCAGACGAAGAGGGGCAGGCGGAACCAGGTCATGCCCGGCGCGCGCATGCGGTGTGTAGTGACGATGAAGTTCAGTCCGGTAAAGATGGAACTGAAGCCGGCGACAAAGACGCCGAGAGCGACCGTGATGACGTGCGTGTTGAGGTAGTGGGTACTGAGGGGCGTGGTGAAGGTCCAGCCCATGTCGGCGCCGCCGAAGATGAGAGCGCCGACGACGAAGATGCCGGCAACGACGTAGAGGTACCAGCTCAGCAGGTTGACCTTGGGGAAGGCCAGGTCACGCGCGCCGACCATGATTGGCAGCACGAAATTCCCCACGGTGGCCGGCACGGACGGCACGAGGAAGAGGAACACCATGATGATGCCGTGCATGGTGAACAGCTTGTTGTATGTGTCCGAGGACACCAGGTCCGGCATGGGCGTGAGAAGTTCCAGCCGGATCAGACCCGCGAAGGCGCCTCCCACGAAGAAGAACAACGTGATCGAGATCAGATACAGAATCGCGATCCGTTTATGGTCCCCGGTGAGCAGCCAGCTCTTCAGGCCATACCCGTTGTTGAGGTAGCTGAGCTTGGGCAGGGTGGCATCCTGCTGGTTCGGAAGACGGACGATTGTACTCATTGTGGCGAAGGCCCCATCCCCTTCGAAGTCGATGTGTCGGGTCCAGCGTCAGGCAACTGGTCCGCGCCGGTAAGCTGCCGCGAGCGGTAGTTCGGCGCAGCGCCCGTTGGGCCCTTCTGATTCGGCGAGTAATCGCTGTCGTTCAGTGTCTGACGAATGCGATATTCGGTGTCAAGACTCTTGATGTATTCCACCAGATTGATCAGCCCCTCTTCGCTTATCTGGCCCTGGAAGGTGGGCATGATGGGCACGTAGCCCATGACAACGTTCGCTGAGGGATTGAGGATGCACTTCCGGAGAAAAGCATCGTCGACGGTTACCGTTCGACCGTCGATGAGCATCTGCTTCGTGCCGTAGAGTCCCGCCAGGTTCGGACCCCTCGCTCCGGCGGTGGCGCTGTGGCAGGAGACGCAGCCGAGGCTGGCGAAGAGACGTTCTCCGTTTTGCGCCAGGGATTGGCCGCTGGTCGATTCGGCGGTCCACTTGCGGTAGTCGTCCGGACTCATAGCGATAATCTGTCCGATCATCGATGAATGCAGCGTGCCGCAGTACTGCGTGCAGAAGAGGTGATAGTTGCCCGGCTGGGTGGCGCGGAACCAGACGGTCGAATAGCGGCCGGGGATGACCTCGCGCTTCACGCGGAAGGCGGGAATCGAGAAGCTATGGAAGACGTCTTGCGAGATCATGGTGAGCTGCACATCGCGACCGACAGGAATGTGCAGCGCATTGATTTCGTGCTGGCCGCCGGGATGCTCGGCCTTCCACATCCACTGCTTGCCGACGATATAGATGTTCATCGCATTGGTGGGCGGGTTGTAGATACGGAAGTAGAGCAAGGCGCCCCAGACGAAGCAGACCATGAACAGTGCCAGGGGAATGATGGTCCAGGTGGCCTCAAGCAGCGTGGAGCCTTCAATGTGCGTCGCCTGCGGATTCTTCTCCTTGCGGAACATGATGGAGAAGGCGCCGACCATGAGGCCGACCAGCACCAGGCCGACAAGCGAGATCAGCAGCAGGAAGAAGTAAAAGGCGTCCATGTATGGCGC
>DASVAI010000108.1:0-17123 GCA_036376445.1 Acidobacteriaceae bacterium | reverse complement strand
TCTCAAAGAAATCAAGCAGGTCCAGCTTCAGATTCTCGACCTTCAGGCGTCGCTGCAAGAGGACCAATAGCATCGACCGCGGTTCGGCTCTGGTGAGAAACGGAGTAGCGGTGAGTCCGCTTTTCATCAATGACACTCTTCACCGCCCGGGGAATCCTCCCGCACACCGAGAGCAAGGTAACTCCCCTATCGGGAATACCCACAGGAAACGTGCCATTTCTTTCCACTTAATCCGCTACAATAGAAACAGAGAATCAAGAAAGGAAAAGCCACCAGAGCGGTGGCTTTTTCTATTTGCAACCGACCCCGGAACGTAAAATCCCGCTCGCTAACTTCAATCGCTGGAGATATTTACGCGTAAGTCCTTTAGAAAGAGACTTTTGATGCTCGGAAGGCACCTGCTGATTCGGCTGATGTTGTACCAGGCCCTCCCGCACCGGAGGGGGAGGGGTGCCCGGTAACGTGACCAATCCCAGACAAGAGCTCCGTCGCCGGCTGCGCCTTGTCCGCCGCAACCCGCAGCTCATCGCCGAGTTCTTCCGCCTCCGCTACAACAACGACCTCGCCGCCGCCCAACGCCTCTGCGCTAGGAGAAAGAGGCTCGTGAGAGAACCTGGGTGCCCCACATCTCGCAGAGATGAGGGTTCAGTGCCAACCCGCCTCCAAGCCAAACACTCTGTCATCCTGAGCAAAGCGAAAGCCTGCCCTGAGCTAGTTGAAGGGGACCTGCAATCTGCGAATGTCGCCCAAAACACCAAACGTGAGCGAGCAAAGGAAGCGAACATCACAAAATGCACCGCAGGCGCGCCCGCCTCGGACGGCAAGTCCGCGGTACACTTCTTGCGCGAGGAAACGCCCTTCCATGAGCATGTTCACCCTCATCATCATCGTCATCATCGCGCTCTACATTCTCGGGTCCATCAAGATCCTTCGCGAGTACGAGCGCGGCGTCGTCTTCCGCCTTGGTCATGCGCTGCCGCGTCCAAAGGGTCCCGGCGTCATCCTTATCTTCCGCCCCTTCGATCAGATGGTGCGTATCTCGCTCCGTCAGGAGGTCCTCGAAGTCCCGCCGCAGGACATCATCACGCGAGACAACGTCACTCTCAAAGTGAACGCGGTGATCACCCTGCGCGTCGTCGATCCTTCCAAGGCCGTGATTGAAGTTTCGAACTACGTCTACCAGACTTCGCAGTTCGCCCAGACAACCCTGCGTTCCGTGCTCGGCGAAGTGGAACTCGACCAGCTCCTCAGCCATCGCGAAGCGCTCAACGCGCGCATTCAGGAGATCCTCGACAAGCACACCGCCCCGTGGGGTGTGAAGGTCACCAGTACCGAGGTCAAGCAAGTGGATCTGCCCGAATCCATGCTCCGCGCCATGGCCAAGCAGGCCGAGGCCGAGCGCGAAAAGCGCTCCAAGATCATCAATGCCGAGGGCGAATTCGCCGCCTCGCAGCGCCTGGTCGATGCCGCCGCCCTGCTTGCCCAGCAGCCCATCACTCTGCAACTCCGCTATCTTCAGACCCTTACCGACATAGGTACCGAAAAAAATACAACTATCGTCTTTCCCCTACCTATCGAGCTCATCTCATTGTTCAATAAGACTGTACAGGGTGCAGTGGGGCCGGGAGTCGGTGCTCCGCCTCCGCCGCCAAAACCTGACGAACATCCATGAACTCGCTTTTCGACGAAGACGATCAGCAGGAATCCAGACAGGACGCAGATCTGACACTGGGCATTGGCTCTTTGCTCAGCATCTTCTTCGGCGTCGTGATCATCTGCGGCATCTTCTTTGCCTTTGGCTACACCATGGGCCGCCGCAACGCGCACGCCGCCGCCCCTGCGGAAGCCGCGCCCGCCGCCGCTTCGTCGCTGCCGGAGAACGCGCTCAGCGCCCCCATCAAGCCGCCGGACGACTCCGACCTCTCCGACAATGACAACAAGTCTCCG
Organism: Acidobacteriaceae bacterium; assembly: GCA_036376445.1. Lineage (GTDB taxonomy): Bacteria > Acidobacteriota > Terriglobia > Terriglobales > Acidobacteriaceae > KBS-83. The sequence continues at coordinate 15,176 of DASVAI010000108.1, read as the reverse complement.
GCCGCCCCGGCTGCATCCGCTCCTTCTGCTCCTGCGGAGAGGGAAGCCCACACACCGCCTCCTGCAAAAGCGCCGGCTAAGCCAGCCCACCCCGCCGAGACCGCCTCGGCGACACCTTCGCTCAACGCAGTGCCCTATTCGCATCGCGCCACACTAGCGGGGAAGCCGCACGCTGGCATCTCCGCTCCGCTCGAGCAGGCCCCTACCGATGCGCCCATCATTCCCGGGCATCCCATCATGGTGCAGATCGCCGCCATCAGCCGCCAGGAAGATGCCGAAGTTCTCGCCGGCGCGCTGCGCAAGCGCGGTTTCAATCCCTCCGTGCACCCCGGCGGCGGAGACAAGCTCTATCACGTGCAGGTCGGCCCCTTCACCGACAAGACGCAGGCCGAAGCCATGAAGCAGCGCCTGCTCGCCGACGGCTACAACGCCATCATGAAATAGCCTGCCTCAGGCAGTTGGCATTCCCGACTCGATCGCGCCACGCACCGCCGTCATCAGGGCATCCTTGTCAGCAAAATCCGTCGGCCGCACCGGCTCGTGAAACGTAACCGTAATCGTGCCGCTCTTCAGCCGCTTGCTGCCCTTCGTCAGCAACGCCGTCGTCCCGCCAATCGACACCGGCATCACCGGCGCGCCCGACTCCATCGCCAGGTAAAACGGCCCCTTCTTGAACGGCAGCAGCGATCCGTCCAGCGAGCGCGTCCCCTCCGGAAACAACACAAGGCAGCTTCCCTGCTCCAGCGCGCGCTGCGCCGCGTCACTCGCCGCCTTCGCCGACTCCACCGTTCCGTCGCGCCGCACCGGAATAAACCCCGCAAGCCGCATCGCATAGCCCAGCACCGGAATCCGCATCAGGGAGTCCTTCAGGTAGATCACCACGCGTCCCGGCAGAATAGGAATCAGCGCCGGCGGGTCCAGGTTCGATGAGTGGTTCGCCATCACAATCGAGGCGCCGTGCGGCAACCGCTCCATGCCCCGCACCACCACTCGCACGCCCACCAGCGGCAACCCCGCGCGGGTAATCCAGAACCCCACCTTGACCAGCAGCTTCGTGTCGCGCGTGATCAGTGTCCACGGAAAGATCACCAGCGCCGCCGGAACTGCCAGCACTGCCCAGATCAGGATGAGGACAAGTCCACGCATCGTCCTTCGGCGTCACACCTTCGCTGTCGCGGGCACAGCGGCAAGCCGCGCCGGCAGCTTCTCATAGATGCCGTCAAAGCCACCATTCGAGAGAATCGCCACCACGTCGCCTTCACTCGCGCCCGCCGCAACGTGCGAGACAATCTCCTCTACATTCGCCGCCAGCAGAGCTCGATGCCCCTGAGCAGCCAGCGCTTGCACCACCGACTCTGGATGCAACCGTTCCGCCGCCGGTATGCTTTCCTGCTTGAAGACTCCGGCCAGCACCACCTCGTCCGCCAGCGCCAGCGCATCAACAAGCTCGCGCTCAAACACATTGCGCCGCAGTGTATTCGACCGCGGCTCCAGTACCGCCCACAGTCGCGACTCCGGATACGCACCACGCAGCGCGCGCAGCGTCTCGCGAATGGCAGTCGGATGGTGCGCAAAGTCGTCGATCACGGTCACCCCGCGCTCGATAGCCCGAACCTCCAGTCGCCGCTTCACGCTCTTGAAGCTCGCCAGCGCATCCACAATCGCCTGCTCGTCAATGCCCTGGCCCGCCGCCAGCGCCGCCGCCGCTGTCGCATTCAGCGCATTGTGCTCGCCCGCCATCGGCAGCGCCAGCTTCAGCCACGGCTTGCCCCCGCGCATCACCTGCCACTCGGTCCTGCCGTTGCGATGCGCCAGGTCGCTCATCCGCCACTCCGACCCGTCCGCAAATCCATAGCGCTCTACCGTGCAAAAGGACTTCGCCACACACTCGCTCACGCTCTCGCTGCCGTCAAATGACACCACGCGCCCGCGCCGTGGCACCAGGTTCACCAGCCGCTTGAATGCCGTCTTCACCGCATCCAGATCGCGGTAGATGTCCGCATGGTCATACTCCACGTGGGTCAAAATCACAGCATCCGGAAAGTAGTGCATGAACTTCGGCCCCTTATCGAAGAAGGCCGTGTCGTACTCGTCTCCTTCCAGGAGGAAGCTCCTCCCGTCTGTCACCTGAAAGCTGGTGCCGAAGTTCTCCGCCACGCCGCCGATCAGGAACGACGGCCCGGGCTCTCCGCGCATGCGCGCCGCGGTCTCATAGATCCACGCCAGAATGCTCGTCGTCGTTGTCTTTCCGTGGGTGCCCGCCACCACCAGCGACTCGCGCCCCGTCAGAAACTCCTCATACACCGTCTGGGCCATCGAGCGGAACGGAATCCGCTCGTTGAGCACATACTCCAGCTCCACATTTCCGCGCGAGATTGCGTTGCCCACAATCACCAGGTCCGGGCGCGGCTGCAGGTTCTTCTCTGCATACGGCTCCATCACCGGGATTCCCAGCGACCGCAATAAGTCCGACATCGGCGGATACGCCGCCGCGTCCGAGCCCGTCACGCGATGCCCCTGCAATTGCAGCATCCCGGCCAGCGATGCCATCGCCGTGCCACAAATCCCAATCAGGTGTATGTACTTCGCTTCAGTCTTCATCCGCTCTCTTGTCCCGCTCGGCTCGCGCTCCTATCCGCAACTCTGCCGTCTCGTCCTGCGCGACCAATTCCGCCTCTACTCCAAACCGCAACGTAACATTGCTGCGCGACACATGTCCCGAGCGCAATCCATACGCAATCGGCCCGGGAAACCAATCCATCACCGTCAGGATCACCCGCTCCGTGAGATCGGCCGGCGCCCCCGCCGAATGGCAGTCCAGCATCTCCCCAAACACAATCCCCGTCACGCCCTCAAACTTTCCTGCCAGCCGCAGATGCCGCAGCATGCGGTCAATCTGATATGGCTTCTCGCCCAGATCTTCCAGGAACAGCAGCTTGCCTTCCGTCTGCGCGGCAAACGGCGTTCCCAACGACGCGGCAATCAGACTCAGGCATCCACCGTACAGCACGCCGCTCGCCGTGCCCGCTTGCAGCACGCGCAAGCCAGACTCGTTCCCTACGCGGTAGTCATCGCCACCCAGCGCCGCCGCAAAGCTCACCAGGTCCACGCCGTCGCCTCGCGAAAAATCCGCCGCCACCATCGGCCCGTGCAGCCACGGCACCCCTGCCTGCTCCAGCATCCAAGTGGCAATTGCAGTGTGGTCGCTGTAGCCGATGAACGGCTTCGCGTTCCGCCGCAGCAGGTCGATGTCCAGTCCCTCCAATAGGTAATTGCTTCCGTATCCGCCGCGGATACAGATCACCGCATCGATCTCTGGATCCGCAAACGCCGCATGCAGATCGGCCAGCCGCTGCTCCGGCGTTGCCGCAAAATACGGCCACGCCTGCCCCAGTACATGTGGCATCAGCGTCACCCCATGGCCCAGTGCCCGGAGCCGCTCGACTCCGCGTTGCACCTTCTCCGGATCGGCATTGCTTGCCGGAGCCACCACCGCCAGCCGGATCGGTTGCGCCATCACAGCCATTGCCCCTGCGCGAGCACCACTGCGGGCCCCGTCAGCCGCAACTCAAATTGCTCATCCGGCCACTCCACAATCTGCTCGCCGCCCGGGGCCAGCACACGAAGCCGCCGCGGTGCGCCTTCCAGAGCCATCATTGCCGCCGCGCTCGCGCTCGTTCCTGTGCCGGAAGATGACGTCGGCCCCACGCCGCGCTCATAGATCCGAATCTCAATGCGGTCATCCTCCAGCCGCCGCACAAACTCCACATTCGTCCCCGCCGGAAAATCCGAGTGGGTGCAGATCGCCGCCCCCACCTCCTGCCAGGGCCGGCCTGCCACCGCGAACTCCTCGTCGCGCACCATCACGATCAACTGCGGATTGCCCATATCGACATTTGCGGCATCCACCGTCACTCCCCCGTTCAGCTTCAGGTCCAGCTTCACCTGCCTGCGGGTCACCCGCGGCACACCCATCGCCGTGGTGAACTGGAACTCTGCACCGTTCACGGCTTCGAGCTTGCACACCCGCAGACCCGCGCCCGTCTCCAGCCTCACTGCATCGCCTGCGCGCAGTCCCGCACGATGCGCCATCCACGCCGCAACACAGCGCGTGCCGTTGCCGGAAAGCTCCGCCGCCGTGCCATCCGCGTTGTATAGATGGATCGCGCCTTCGCGCTCGCTGTGCTTTATCAGGTACTCCATGCCATCCCCGCCAATGCCGGTCGTGCGCGCGCACATCTCTCGCGCCAGACGTCCCAGATCGCGGCCCTCCACCTGTGCCGCATCCACAATCAGAAAATCATTCCCGCAGGCATGCGCCTTGGCGAACTCGATCACGCCCTCGTTCCTCATTCTTCTTCCCACGTCCGGAAGTTCAGCACCTGCGCCACGCCCGCCGCTTTCGTCAGCAACTCTGTCAGCCGGCGATGTCCCCGCTGTGTCGCCATCACCGTAAACGAAAGCCGCGTCATTCCCGGCAGCGTGTCCCGTTCCACGCCATCCAGTCTCCGCTTCTCACTATCCATCACATGCAGTACGGAGAGGTACATCGCATCGCCATCCTGCCCGCGCACTTCATACACCCGGCTCTGCAGCTTCAGATTGGCGCCCGTCTCCAGCGCGCCCACTGCCTCCAGCGCCAGCAGGATCAGCACCGTCGCAAACACCGCCGGCAGATAGAGTCCCGCGCCGCACGTCATGCCCACCGCCGCCACCGCAAATACCGTTGCCGCGCTGGTCAGGCCACTGATGCGGTTACGATTATGCAGGATCAGTCCGGCGCCCAGAAAACCTACGCCCTGCACAATGTTCGAAGCGATCTGTCCCTTGTTCGTGCTTAAATCGCCGGCAATCAGTGGCGAGAGATAGGTAAACAGAGCCGCGCCGAAGCAGATCAGAAGGTTCGTCCGTATGCCGGACGCCTTATGGTGGTATTCGCGGTCCACCCCGATGATCCCGCCCAGCGCGCACGCCAGCAGCAGCCGGACCGTCGCCGTTTCCGTCAGGCCCCACTCCTCGAGTTGACTGAAGTTCAAAACGTGCTTCGGCTGGAATAGCATCGCACTCACCGTATCGACTTACCGCGTGATCCTACCACCCACCGAAAACGCCGCCACTCCCACCGTCGCGCTATGCCGGCCCGCGTTCAGATTGGTACACCCTGGCGCACGGCTGCCCCGTCGAGCAGATGATCTGCAGCAAGGTAAGCCCCTCCGGATGCGCCGACACCGCCTTCGCCACCGCATCGCCATCCAGCGCCACCACGTAGTCCGCCTTCGCCGCCGGCTCCTTGAGCGCCGCCTGCCACTCGTAGTAATCGCCATCATTGATGATGTCGCGCAGCGGAATTCCCGCGCGCTGCACCGCTCCGACGTGGTCCGACGTATTCATCAGCAGGGTCTTATCCGGCGGCAGAATGCGCAGCCAGTTCGCCAGCGCCTCCTCAAAGACAATCCGCGTTCGCGAATTCTCCACTGCCTCCTGAAACACCAGCGGTCGCCCATGCAATAGCAGTCCCGCGTTCACCGCGATCAGCGCCGCCGTCACCGGCAAAAGCCATCGCATCCACTGCGGCCGCCACTCGGCTAGAGCCTCCCATGTGGCCGCACCGAACAGCGCAAACGCCGGCAGCATTTCCATCCCGTAGCGCGTGTTGTACCAGGAGTGCGGAAACCAGATCGGAATGAAAAGCGGCACCGAGCCGAAGGCCACCGAGTATGTGTAGAACGGCAGCGGCAGCCACAGCAGAGAAGCTGCCGTCAGCCCGGCGCTCCGCCGCCTCATCCACAGGAAGGCAGTCCCCGCCAGCGCCAGCACAAGGATCAACTGCGTCGCATACCGCGGCACGGCGCCCAGTTCCGCCGCCTTCAGGAAATAGGCAAACGCCACCCACGGCCGGTGGTATTCCATGTAATGCCCCGGGCCACGCGGCGAGGTCCGCGCCTCGATCGCGCGCGCCGAATAAGGCCCGCGGAGAAAATCCAGCGGGTCATGAAACTGCTTTGCGTTATAAGCCAGCCACAGCAGCGGCGCCATCACTACCAGCACCGATCCCAGCAGCCACATGCCCGTCAGCCGCTCTCGCAGGTTCCGCCGACGCACCACAATCCAGGACGCGACACACCACGCCGCCGCCGCGTACACCCAGCCGTCATATCGCGTGTACACAGCGCACACCAGCACCAGCGCCGCACCCAGCAGCAGCCGTCCCAGCCCCTCTTTCTCTCCCGCTTCCGATCGCTTCGCCAGCAGCGCGATCAGCAGCGACGCCCAGATCATCTCCGCCAGGAACAGCGGCTCCGTCATCGCTGTCGTCGAAAAGTAAAGGAGCCCCGGGTTCAGCATGAAGAAGGCCGTCGCGAGCCAAGCAACCGAGCGCCGCACAAAGCAGAGCGCCAGCCGGTACATCCCAACGCAGGCCGCCACGTAGCACACCATCGAAGGCAACGCCGCCGCTTCGCCGGTCTGCCACCAGCTCATCTTCTGCACGAAAGGCACGAGCAGCAGATGCGACAGCGGCAGCCACACCGATCCGAGCTGCCGGAAGCCCGGCTCGCGCGAATCGAAGAGGCGCCGCGCAATGTGCAGGTGCGCCACCGCATCGCCATAAAGCAGCAGCAGTTGGTGGCGCGAGCAGAAGGCGAACGCAGCAAAGGTCAGCAGCGCGCTCAACAGCGCAACAGTTTTCGCGTCGCGCTGCGGTGACGGCGCCTTCGCCTCAGTCAAGGTGGCTAAGCGCGCGGAATTGCTGGAAGCGCGCATCGATCTCCTCACGGGTCAGCGTCTGGGTCCGCTCGGTCCCGAACTTCTCCACCGCAAACGAGCCCATCACGCCGCCGTAGAACATCGCCTGGCGGAAGTTCGCCGGCGTCAGCTCACCCTTCTGGGAAGCGAGATAGCCGAAGAACCCGCCGGCAAACGAATCCCCTGCGCCCGTCGGATCCACCACCTCGGCCAACGGCAGTGCCGGCGCGCGAAATGGCGTCGCGTGCGTCTCCGGCTTCGCGCCGGGAAACGACCGCTGACTGAAGAAAACCGTCGCGCCATACTCGCCATGCTTCACGATCAGCGTCTTCACGCCCATATTCAGGATCTTCTTCGCCGCGCACACCAGGTTCGCATCGTCCGCCAGCATCTTGGCTTCGCCATCGTTGATCAGCAGCACATCCAGATCCACCAGCACCTCGGCCAGCGCGGCGCGATGGTCCTTGATCCAATAGTTCATGGTGTCACCGCACACCATCCGCACCTTCGGCATCTCGTGCCGCACCCACGCCTGCAGCTTCGGATCGATGTTCGCCAGAAACAGAAACTCCGAATCCAGATAGCTCTTCGGAATCTTCGGCGCGAATGTCTCAAAGACGTTCAGCTCGGTTGCCAGCGTGTCCGCCTCGTTGAGCGTGCGGTTGTACGAGCCGGTCCAGTGGAAGCTCTTGCCCGCGACATGCTCGATACCGGTCGTGTCCACGCCGCGCCGCTTCAGCACGGCCTCATTCTCGGCCGAAAAATCCTCCCCCACCACGCCGATCACCCGCACATCGGTAAAGTAGCTCGCCGCAAGCGAAAAATGCGTCGCCGCTCCACCCAAAACATGATCGACCCGCCCGCTCGGCGTCTCGATGCTGTCAAACGCAACACTGCCTACCACCACAATGGACATGCAATCTTCCTTTGGAATGATTCGTCATCTCGACCAGACCGGCGAAGCCGCGCAGTGGAGAAATCTGGTCTTCCCAATCACAGATACTTCCCAACAATCGGCTCCAGCTTGGCACGCGTAGCCGCCGGAATCGCATCGCGGCTCGTCAGAATCGCATGCTGCATCGCCGAAGCGCATGCGCACGTCCGCGCCGCCGGCACCCGCGCTACCGCTGTACTCAGCACCTTCGCGGCGTTCGCGGCATTCTGGTGCATCACGGCGACAATCTGGTCCACCGTCACATCATCGTGACCTTCGCGCCAGCAATCGTAATCGGTCACCATCGCCATCGTCGCGTAGCAGATCTCCGCTTCGCGGGCCAGCTTCGCTTCCTGCAGATTGGTCATGCCGATCACATCTGCGCCCCAGCTCCGGTAGAGGTTCGACTCCGCGCGCGTCGAAAACTGCGGTCCCTCCATGCACACATACGTGCCGCCGCGCTTGCCGACCACCTTCTCCGCGTCGCAAGCCTCCGCAATCGCCTTCGCCACTACTCCGCACACCGGATCGCCAAACGCAACGTGCGCCACAATCCCGTCGCCGAAGAAAGTGCTCGTCCGCAGAAATGTGCGGTCAATAAACTGGTCCGGCACCACAAAGTCCGTCGGCTTGTGCTCTTCCTTCAGCGAGCCCACAGCCGAAACCGAAATGATTCGCCCCACGCCGAGCAGCTTCATGGCAAAAAGATTTGCGCGGAAGTTGATCTCACTCGGCAGCAGCCGATGCCCGCGTCCGTGCCGCGCCAGAAACGCGACCTTCCGCCCCTCCAGCCTGCCCAGCACCAGCTTGTCCGACGGATCGCCGAACGGCGTCTGGATGGAAACTTCTTCTGTCTCAGTAAGTCCCGGCATGGAATAAAGTCCGCTGCCGCCGATAATCCCGATCTCTGCCTGTTGCAAATCGCTCTCCGCGCCCGCCGCAGCGCACGCATGGCAAGTTAGGTTGGAAAACGTCAGTATACCGTTCACATCGTTGGGTGCTCCATCCTGACCGTGAGCAGCGCGAGGGGAAGGGTGGGACCTCCCTTACATCAAATGCAACTCGTCATCCCGACCGAAGCGGCAACGCCGCGCAGTGGAGGGACCTGCTGTTCGCACGCACCGTCACCAATCCGGGCGCCCTACTCCAGCCGAAGACTGGGGTGGGGTAGTTGAATGAAATTCAGTCGACGCGAAGCGCCCACCTTGCTACTCCTGATTCGAGTGTTCCTCAGTGCGGCAACGCCGCCCGCATCATGCCGAAGCTGCACAGCATCCGCGCCACGCTCTCGCTCAGCTCCGGCGCCGGCTTCGCCAGGCGAACCTGCCGCTCGCCGCTGTGCTGCAGCGCGCCCGTCATCGTCAGCTCCAGCTTGCGCGCCAGCGGTAGCGGAAAGCTCTCGCTCACAAACACGCCGCGCCCCGCGGTTGCAATCACCACCGGGCCCTCTTCCGTCGTAAACACGCTCTCTCCCGCGTCGGCGCTCGCATCCGTCGGCTGCATGTGGACATCGCTGTACTTCCGCTTCAGGTTGTCCGCGTAGATCGCCGCAAAGTTCGCGGCTGCCTCTTGGCTCTTCCACTGCGACAGGTACAGCAGCGCAACGGAATTCGTAGACCCCTTCTGCTCCGGCGTCTTCGCCGCGCGACTCTGCGCCGCGTAGTAGATGCCGCCGTCCCACGCGGGCGTCAGGTCTTCCGCGCCTGCCTTGCCCGCGAACAGCTCGGTCAGGATCCGCACGTCGAGCGCGCCCATCACGCCGATGTCATACGGCGCATACTCCGCATCGATTAGCGGGTGAATATCCGGCATCGTCAGCAGCGTCGGATGCACACCGCGCTCCCACCCTCGCGGATGCATCACCTCGTAGCTCGTCCCCGGCGGCCGGTCCAGCGCCCCGGCAAAGGCCTTCTCAGCCCCTTCGTCCTTCAGCACCACCTGCTCAAAGTTCAATCCCTCGCGGTACGGAAACAACAGCGACTCCTTCAGCAGCAGCGGCGCGCGCTTCATCACCGGCGAATCGCTCTCGTCTCCGCCCAGGTCATCCAGATGCGCGCCAATGTCCGGCAGCTTCGCCAGCGACTGCCCCTTCGGGGCCAGCCCCCAGTCCAGCAACACGACCATCGCCTGCCCTTCGGCCACCGCCTCCCTCGCCGTGTCCGCCTCATCAACGCGCAGATGATCGTTGTCCTCGTCCACGTTCTTCGCCGTGGATTCCTTGGTCTGGTCGCTCCACTTCTCCAGGTCCACATGCTGGTCCTGCAGCGCGTGCGTCAGCTCATGCGCCAGCACCGGCTTCTGGTCATCCGGAGCAATCCAGTCCAGCATGTTCACTGTCTTTGTCTTGCTGTCGTAGTAGCCTGCGATCTGCTCGGTCAGCAGGCTCACGATAAACGGCCTCAGCTGAAAGTCCCGGTCCAGCAGCCCGAACTTCTTCAGCACAATCTCCGAGCTCTCCAGCCGCTGCGCGTCCTTGTCATCTTTCATCTTGCTCAGGATGTAGTGCTCCACCTCGTCGCGCGTGGTCAGCCGCCGCTTCACCTCATGCCGGATCGGCAGATCGCTGTCCTTGCTCGCAAAGCCCAGGATTGTATCCACCGACCGGAACAGCTCTTTGGCCTGCGCCGGCGTGATCTTCTGCGCAGGCTTCGCCGGCGCCTGACCCTGCGGCGCGGGCTGCCCTTGCGGCGAGGCCGGCGCATTCGCCTGCTGTGCTGCGAGCGGCAAGCCAGCCAGCAGCGCCGCGACTATGGCCGCCCATGCGGCTTCTTTCGTCTTTGTTGCCATCCATTCACCGCCCTCGCGCCGCTCGTTAGACCCTCTCTTTGAGAGGCTATAATTTTCTTTTGGCTTTCCGCTATGCAAGACATCCCGGCGACAGCTCTTGCCTCCTCTCCAGACGCGCCGCAGGCCGCGTCGGTAAGCGCGCCCACAGCTCCTGCCCAGGCGCTCGGCACAGCCTCCGCATCCCTTGAGGAGGTCGGCGGAGCCCTCAGCTTTCCCGTCTTTAGTGGCGTTTCGCAGGATCTCGGCGCCCTGATCGAAGGCGCCGGCGCATTCGACCTCGGCTACCGTGGCCAGATCGCCGTCGGCGGCGAGGACCGTCTCCGCTGGCTCAATGGCATGCTCACCAACAACATCCAGGGACTCGCCGAGGGCACAGGCAGCTACAGCTTCCTGCTCAACGCGCAGGGCCGCATACAGGGAGACTGCGATGCCTTCCGTATGGCCGACCGCCTGCTCGTCCTTACCGATCGCAGCCAATTGCCGGCCCTCATGGCCCACTTCGACCACTTCATCATCATGGATGATGTCGCCATCAAGGACATCTCCGCTGACAGCACCGCCCTCGGCCTCGCCGGTTCGCGTGCCCCGCAACTGCTCGCCGCGCTCGGCGTCACGCTCCCGGCGACCGCGTCCGAGGGCCTCTGGCTCCTGCAAACCCGCATCTGCGGCGTGCCGGTGCAGCTTATCGGCGGTTATCCCACAGCATCGCCGCGCTTCGAACTCTGGTGCACCAACGAAGAGGTACGCATGCTCTGGGATGTCCTGCTCGCCGCGGGCGCCGTCCCCTGCGGAATCCGCGCTGCCGAATCGCTCCGCGTCCTCGAAGCCATCCCACGCTATGGCGTCGACATCAACAGCCGCGACCTGCCGCAGGAGACCAGCCAGGCCCGCGCGCTCCACTTCGCCAAAGGCTGCTATCTCGGCCAGGAGATCGTCGAACGCATCCGCTCCCGCGGCCAGGTCCATCGCCGCCTCGCGCAGTTCGCACTCTCATCCGAGCCCGCCGAGCTCCCGCTCGAGCTCACCGCTTCCGGCGAAACCGCACCCGCGGGCCGCATCACCAGCACGGCGGCCTACAAGGGCACGCGCTACGGGCTCGGCGTGGTACGCAGCGAAGCCGTGGATCGCCATTCAACGCTCGAGTATCCCGGCGGCATCGCCACGCTCGTCACCCATCCCCCTCTTGCACATTCATAGGAAGGTTCAACGACATGCCCGACCAGCCAACAGGATTCACCGTCACCGATCGCCGCAAGTTCACCGTCGAAGGCGACCTGCGCGAAGGCGCTTCCGCGACGGAAGAAGCCCCCGCGGCGAAAACCAGACCCGAGTCCGCCGCCGCACCCACGACGGAGCAGAAACTCGGCCCTCAGCTCGTGCAGAACAATCCGCCGGCCGAACAGCCCCCCCAAAAACCCGCAGAGGAAAAGCTTGTAGACAAGGAAGTCGTCAACCCTGATCTCGAGCCGCTTCCCCATGAAGAACCCTCTGAAGAGTCGGACGAGCCCAGCGCCGCAGAGTCCGCCCAGCAGGACCTCGAATACCGCGCCTCCGCAAAAAAGCTCGACGACATGATCTCCCAGGCCAATCCGTCCGCCCGCGATGCCCTCGGCGGGCGCGGCGCGGAGATGAATTTCGACAAGCTCGTTCAATCCGTCTACATGACCGCCGCCCTGCAGATGGGCGCCGGCACCCCACCCGGCGAGCAGCCCCGCGTTGATATCCTCGGTGCACGCCAGAGCATCGACATGCTCAGTGTTCTCACCGAAAAAACAAAGGGCAACCTCACCGATAAGGAACAACGCCTGCTACAAAATGCCCTCTTCGAGCTGCGCATGATGTTCATGGAGATCACCAACGCCATCTCCTCCAGCGCCCACAATCCCTCCGCCAAACCTCCCGCACGGTAAGAGGTCCAAGCCCTGCCGCCCGTCCACGCCAGCCTCCTGTTTCTCGGCAGCGGCACATCCATGGGTGTGCCTACGCTGGGCTGCACCTGCCGCGTCTGCACCTCCACCGATCCCCGCGATCGCCGCACTCGTCCCTCCATAGCCATCGAGTGGCAGGACCGCGGCCGCGAGCGCCGCGTCATTATCGACACCGGCCCCGACTTCCGCGAACAGGCATTACGCTTCGGCATCCGCAGTATCGACGCGGTCTTCTACACTCACCCGCACGCCGATCACATTCTCGGCCTCGACGATCTCCGTCCCCTCAGCTTTGCCCACCGCGATCGGGGCATGCCCCTCTACGCCGACGACTCCACCGCCCAGGTGCTTGAGCGCGTCTTTGCTTACACCCTCTCGGCCGAGGCTACCTATCCCACGCGTGCCCGTGTCCAGTTGCAGCGGCTTAACGGACCCGTGCGGGTCGCCGGAATCACGTTCACTCCCGTGCCGCTGCTTCATGGCGGGCTGGAAGTCACCGGCTACCGCGTCGGCAACGCCGCTTATCTCACCGACATGAACGAGATTCCCGAATCCAGCATGCCCTTGCTCATCGGAGTCGAAGTCGTAGTTCTCGACGCGCTCCGGCCGCAGCCTCACCCCAGCCACGCCACCATTTCCGAAGCCATCCGCTGGGCCCAGAGCATTGGTGCGCGCGAAACATGGTTCACCCACATGTCCCACGAAGTCATGCACGCGGAGATGGATCCGCAGTTGCCGCCCTCCATCCGCCTCGCCTATGACGGGCTCCGCGTCCCCATCAAGCTCTAGCCCATGCAGATCTTCCGCGACCCCGCCGAACTCCCCGCCGACTATGGCCGCACCGTGCTCAGTGTCGGCAACTACGACGGCGTTCATCTCGGCCATCGCTTTCTGCTCGCACGTCTGGTCGAGCGCGCCCGCCGGCTCCAGGCCCGCTCGGTTGCCGTCACCTTCGACCCGCATCCCACGAACCTGCTCCGCCCAGACTCCGAACCGCGCCTCATCACCCCCACGCTCGACGAGCGCCTTCGCCTGCTTGCCACCACCGGCATCGACGCCACCATCGTCTTCTCCTTCACCCCCGAGTTCTCGCAACAAAGCCCCGAGTCCTTCGCCCGTAACATCCTGCTCGAGCGTCTCCGCGCCGTCGAGGTCCACGAGGGCGACAACTTCCACTTCGGCCATCGCGCGCAGGCGGGCGTGGACGAGCTCACCGCCCTCGGCAGGCAGCTCGGCTTCGCCGTCCACATTTACCAGCCCCGCCAGGTGCATGGGATGAACGTTTCGAGCAGCCTCATCCGCAAGCTTATTTCCGCCGGCGATGTGCGCCGCGGCCGATGGCTGCTCGGACGCGCCTTCTCCATCCTCAGCAGCCCGGCGTCGGGACGCGGTATCGGTAGCCGCCTCACCGTACCCACCATCAATCTCGCCGATTACGATGGCCTCGTCCCCGCCGCCGGCGTCTACGTCACCCGCATGCAGGTCGCCTCCGGAAGCGGAAATCCCGGAACAGAAACAGACGCCTGTTTCGACGCGGTCACCAACGTCGGCACCCGCCCCACCTTCGCCAACGCCTCCTTCGCCATCGAAACCCACCTGCTCGACTTTCGCCCGGTCCCTCTCGGCCAGGCCACGCCCCTCCGCCTCATCTTCCTCGCCCGCCTCCGCGACGAACGCCACTGGCCCTCCCCTGAAGCCCTCCGCGAACAGATCGGCCGCGACGTTCAGGCCGCCCTCCGCTATCTGCGCCATCTGCCCCGACCCTGAAGTATTCGCCTCCTCCTTCGCCCTAAATGCGCCGGACAGCATCAAACTTCGTTCAACCTCGACATGTGCGGGTGTAGCATTCCCGATGTCGTAACTCCTTGGGGAGGATTTGATTTCGAATGCGCAAATTCTTGAAGTTGGCTCTGGCCTTTCTATGTCTGGCCACCACCGTCACCAGCGTGGCCTCTGCCGCCGACACCGACAAAAAACTCACCGAGCGCCTCGACGCGGCAACCGCCGTGATTAACGAGCTCATGGCTACGCCTGATAAAGGCGTGCCGCTCTGGGTCGCAGCCAAGGCCACCTGCGTCCTCGTCGTTCCCGGCTTTAAGAAAGGCGCCTTCGTCTTCGGCGGCCAGTACGGACAAGGCGTCGCCACCTGCCGCAACAGCCATCGCTGGAGCGCGCCCGTTTTCGTGCAGATCACCGGCGCCAGCTTCGGTTTGCAGGCTGGTGGCCAGTCCACCGATTTAGTCCTCGTCGGCACCAACCACAAGAGTATGGAGGCCATGCTGAAGGAGAAGGTCAAGCTCGGCGGCGATGTCGCAGCCTCCGCCGGTCCCGTCGGCCGCAACTCCCAGGCTTCCATCTCCGCGCTGGCCAATGCCGAGTTCCTCACCTACTCCCGCAGCAAAGGCCTCTTCGCCGGTCTCGATCTCACCGGCGACTACATCAACCAGAACAAGAACGATACCTCCGCCTATTACGGAAAGGACACCCCCTACAGCAACATCCTCTCCGGCAAGGTCCCGGTGCATGCCTCGGCGCGTCCTTTCGTGAGCGCCGTCGGAAAGCTCTTCGTCGAAGGCAAAGAGAAAAAATAGTCCGGAACAGATCGGTTCACAGAGGCCCGCGTCAGTACGGTGCGGGCTTTGTGCTTCCCGGGTAAAGTAGAATGCGAGGTCTTCGTATCATTGAACCTCCTCCGCTCATCTCCGGGCCATCCGCAGTGGATCTTTCACCTCTGCCCGCTGCTCCTCCTGGCCGCTTCCCCACACACACATGCGCAGCATCCG
>DASVAI010000102.1:0-22651 GCA_036376445.1 Acidobacteriaceae bacterium | reverse complement strand
CAGGAAGGATGAGGTCAGCGATCCGCACCGAGGATGTCTCAGATTGACGGCTCTAACAGTTGCATGGAGAGTAAGGTGCAGTCAATAACATTAGGAGCACAGCGGATGCGGCCGCCGTGCTGCGTCTCTCCCTTGCTTCTAGGCCAGCTTGTAGAAGCGAGCCGCATTCGAATGAAAGATGTGCCGCTGCTCTCCATCGCCAAGAAACGTTGCAGAATTCACCCCGTCCACCGCCATGGCGACTCCTTCAGCCAGTACATCTGGTCGGTGCCGAACATCAAGCGTTTGCCGAAGCCGGCTCGCATGAGAGAGCGAATGACGCGAGGTGAATCTGGGATGGAAGCTGGCGCGAAATTTAATTCATCGAGCGGGGCATTGTGAAGGTGAAGACGCTGCCCTTGCCGAGCCTGGAGTGCACGCTGATGCGGCCGCCGTGCTGTTCCACGATGGCGCGACAGATGGCGAGCCCGAGTCCGGTACCGCCCATGGAGCGCGAATCCGAGGCATCCACCTGCTGGAAGCGCTCAAAGATAATCTCGAGTTTCTCTGGCGGAATGCCGCGGCCGTGATCTTCGACCTCGAAGGTGACATCGGTATCGCTGGTTGCGGTCGCGGTCAGCCGGACCTCGCCACCGGGTTGCGAGAACTTAACCGCGTTGCTAATCAGGTTGGTCAGCGTCTGCAGCGTCCGGTCTACATCCACTGTTACCTCTACCGGCTGGGCGTCGATGCGGAAATGGATATTGTTTTGCGCGGCGGCAGTGTTCTGCAGGTCCGCAGCGCGACGCAGCAGGTCGACTGCGTTGGCTTTTTCGCGATGCAGCGGCAGCCTTCCGGAACCGATCCGCTCGAAGTCCAGGATGTCGTTGACGAGCCGCACGAGCCGATCGCAATTGCCAATCGCGACATCGAGCATCTGCGCGAGCTTCTCCGGGCGCTTCTCCAATACGCCGCCGGCGATCAGGCCGAGTGCGGCGCGCAGTGATGTGAGCGGCGTGCGCAGCTCATGGCTCACCGTGGAGATGAACTCATCCTTCATCCGATCGAGCCGGCGGCGGTCCGAGACATCGGTAAATGCCACCACCGTGCCGCTGATGATTCCGTCGTGCACAAGCTGGCGCGCCACGTATTCCACGGGGATAGATGCGCCGTCCTTGCGCCAGAAGACCTCGTCGTCGATGCGTATGGGCTCGTCGGAGTGAAGCGCGCGCTGAATCGGGCAGTCCTCAAATGGATACGGCGTGCCGTCGACTTTCGAGTGGTGAACGAGCTGATGCATGTTCTTGCCCATGATCTCGTCCACCGAATAGCCGAACATGCCGGCCCCGGTCTCGTTGCAGAAGGTGAGATTGCCGTGGATGTCGAGGCCCCAGATGCCGTCGCCGACGGACGCGAGGATGGACTCGCGCTGCCGCATCAGCGTGTGGAGCTTCTCTTCGGCATCCGTCTGCTCGGTGATGTCGATGCCGTGGCTGAGCACGATGGGTTCGGTACCGGGAAGTTGCAGCAGCTTGTTGCGATACGCAACCACGGCGGATTGTCCATTGGGTCGCTTGAAGTAAAAGAGTCCCTGGTGCTCGTGCTGCTCGTTGAGCGCGCTCACGTACTGCTCGTAATCGCGCTTGTGGTCGTCGGCAATGTAATCGAAGAGCGGCGTGCCGACGATCTCCTCCGGTGTGTGGCCGAGGATGGCGGCCGCGTGTCCGTTGATGGACTGGATGTTGCCGTCAAGATCGTGGGTGCAGATGATGCCCAGCGAGCCTTCGACCAGGTGCCGATAGCGCGCCTCGCTGGTGCGCAGCCGGTCCAGTTCCTGGCGCTGGTCGGTGACATCGATGCCGGTGGTGATGACGAAGTTGACGTCACCCTGGGGATCGTTCAGCGAGCTGGCAGTCCACGCGATGCGCCGCATACCGCCATCGCGCGTGCGCCAGTGCATCTCATAGCTGCCGTCCAGCTTGCCTGAGCGCGCTTCCTCGAACATGCGCATCGCGTGTTCGCGTTCCTCGGCGGGAAAGAGCTCCTCCGGAAACGATCGTCCAACCAGCTCCGCAAAGCTGAAGCCGCTTACCGTCTCGCAGGCGCGATTGAACCGTACGATGCGCCCTGCGGTGTCGAGCACCAGAACGAGCGCGTGAACCGAATCGAGCACGGAGGTGACGAAGTTGCGTTCCACCGTGAGGGCGCGCTCGATTCGCTGGCGCGAGCGCACGATGCGATCCTGCTGGTTTGTTCTGGTGTAGAGTTCGAGCCGCGTGATGATCTGGCGCGCCAGCACTTCCAGCGTGCGGGCATGCTCGCGCGTGAACATGTTGGGTTCGGGCGAGCAGACGGCAAGCGTGCCGAGCACCGATCCGTTCGGCGCGAAGAGGGGAGCGGCTGCATACGAGCGGCAATACGTGGTGGCGGCAAGCGGGATGCCGGAGGGAGCAAAGCGATAGTCCTGCGCCGCATCGTCAATGACCATCGCGTTTGGCTCGAGGATGGTGTACTGGCAGGCTGATGTTGCGCGCGGCTGCTGGCGGCTGAGAAATCCGATGCGCGATTTGAACCAGACGCGGCTCGAGTCGATGAATGAAATGAACGCGTACGGTGCTCGACAGAAGCTGGCTGCGAGGCGAGTAATCTCATCCAGTGCCGGATCCGGCAAGGTATCGAGGATTTCGTACTGCGCGAGAGATTTGAGCCTCTCGGCTTCATCTCTTTGCATCATGGTCGGATTGGCAATCTGCATGAACGAAGGAGGAAGAATCGCCCGCAAGCATTCTTTCAAAGCGCGGCTCCCGAGCCACTGCCACAATTGGTGCAGACGTGGCGGCAAACCGGGCAAAATCCGTTACTTGCGTGATTCTCCTTTCTGGTGGAGGTTGGCCCATCGTAGCGGAGGCAGAGCGGTGGAATTCGTGGATTTTTTTCCTCTTCGCGCAATCTCGATGCGTTTTCAGGGTCTGTGCTGATTTCGGCGGGCAACATCCGGAAGGCTTTATCCGCAGGCAGAAGTATGTGCGCTTCGGGAAACTGAGGACCTGCGATGCAAAAAATGCTCGGCCGGCGGGTAGGGCGGGGAAGGACATCAAGCCCTTGGTTGCTATACTTTGAGACAGAGCTTGTGACGCACGGGTCCCGGAAGATTGCCGGGTCGTTTTTTTCTGAGCGGCGTCCAATACGTGGTTCCCACGATGAGCGACCATCTTCGTTCGATTCAATCCCCCGCTGACATTAAGCGCATGTCCATCGCCCAGCTTTCCGAGCTGGCGCAGGAGATCCGTGAGTTGCTGATCAGCAGCCTGTCCAAGACAGGGGGCCACCTCGGACCAAACCTTGGCGTGGTCGAGTTGACGCTGGCGATGCACTATGTCTTCGACACTCCCGCCGACAAGTTCCTCTTCGATGTCAGCCACCAGACGTACGTGCATAAGTTGTTGACGGGACGCGCCGATCGCTTCCACACCATCCGGCAGCCGGGCGGCCTGAACGGTTTCATGCTGCGAACCGAATCCGAGCACGATGCCTATGGCGCCGGGCATGCGGGCACCGCACTCTCTGCGGCGCTTGGCATGGCGGTGGCGCGCGACTTGGCCGGCACGCGGGAGAACATTGTTGCCGTGGCAGGGGATGCGGCCTTCACCAATGGCATCTCGTTCGAGGCGCTGAACAATATCGGCGACCAGACCAAGCGGCTTATTGTGGTGCTCAACGACAACGAATGGTCGATCGACCGCAATGTCGGGGCAATCGCCAACTACCTGCATAAGGTGGTAACGAATGAGCACTATAACCACCTGCATGCGCGGGCGGCGCGGCTGATCGAGCGCTTTGGCGGCAAAACTGCCACGAAGGTCGTGCGAAAGGCCGAAGAGGCTGCCAAAGGCCTGCTGTGGCCTTCCATGCTCTTTGAGGAGTTTGGCCTGAACTATTACGGCCCTCTCGACGGGCATAATCTCGAACTGCTGATCGGCACATTCAAGTTCTTGAAACGCCAGGAGATGCCGGTGCTGCTGCACATCCTGACGCAGAAGGGACGGGGCTTCCAGCCGGCGATCGAGAAGGCGAAGAAGTTCCACGGCCTGGGACCTTACGATCCGAAGACCGGCGATACCAAGCCGGCCGGCCGCACCTACTCCGAAGTGTTCGCTGAGACGCTGGTGAAGCTCGCAGACAAAGACGAGAAGGTGGTCGCCATCACGGCCGCGATGCCCAATGGCACTGCGCTCGACCATTACCGGCCCCATCATCCTTCGCGGTACTTCGACGTTGGTATTGCGGAAGAGCATGCGGTCATCTTTGCCGCGGGCATGGCGACGAAAGGATACCGGCCTTTCTGCGCAATCTACTCCACCTTCCTGCAGCGCGCCTTCGATCCCATCGTGCATGATGTCTGCCTGCAGAACCTGCCGGTTATCTTCTGCATGGATCGCGGCGGTCTCTCAGGCGACGACGGTCCGACGCATCATGGCCTGTTTGACATCAGCTACCTGCGCGGCATTCCGAACATCATCCACATGGTCCCCAAGGACGAGAATGAGCTGGCGGACATGATGCAGACTGCGCTCGAGCATGAAGGGCCGAGCGCGATTCGCTATCCACGCGGAACCGGCCCGGGCGTCACGGTCAAGGAGCAGCCGGTTGCGCTGCCGATTGGCAAAGCGGAGGTGATCCGCGACGGTGATGACATTGCCGTGCTCGGGCTGGGCGCACTGCTGCCGATGGCAACAGAATTTGCGGATGCACTGGAGCGCGAGGGCCGCTCGGCCGCAGTCATCAATCCGCGGTTCGTGAAACCGCTCGATCGCGAGATGCTTGCCAGCTATGCGCGCAAAGTCCAGGCGTTTGTCACGTTCGAAGACCATGTGCTAATGGGCGGCTTCGGCTCTGCTGTTCTGGAGACATTGAGCGAGATGGGCTTGCAGACTCCGGTGGTGCGCATCGGCTGGCCCGACCGCTTCATCGATCACGGCAAAGTGGATGCGCTGCGTGCCAAGCACGGCATCAGTGTGGAGGCAGCGCTCGAGAAATTGGAGCCGATGCTCAAGCCGCTTGCGAAGCGGCGGCTGGTTGCGCGCTAGATGATCGCTTATGGCCGACGCGATCCTGAACGCGGAAGCAACGGTTGAGATAGCGAGAGAGACGGCTTTCCAAGCTGATCCCGCAATCACTGGCGCGATTTTTGCCCTCATTCAGTTCGATATCTGTGAGGAAATCAACCTCAGCCGGCTGAGGGAGATCATCGGGGGCTCGGGCGCGCGGACGGTCGCGCAGCCCAGCATGAAGCATCCGGCACCTGGATATGTTCGCTATCAGCGGCCGCCAGTTGTGGAACCGCTGGAACCGCTGAACCTCGAAAGCGGCGAGCGCCTGCAGGGTGAGATCAAGTACTACGACTACGGCGTGCTGAGCGTGGTCTTTCGGCTTCCCTTTGGTGGCGACTGGGAGACGCTGGTACGACTCGCCAGCCGGTGGGTGTGGGACGTTGATTTCTCAGCGCATGCTGCACGCATTGTGAAGCAGCGGCTGGAGCGCGTCGCCCCAGCTCTGGTGAAGCCTTATCAAGACTGGCTGAGCGAAGACTACTTCGTCTTCCATGTTCGGGAGATCGCCGGAACCAGCACGGCCATGGAACTGCTGGAACGACACGGCACGTTGATCGCACAGATTGTGCGCGGAGAACGAACAGCGCTTGCAGACAGCGAATCGAACGAGGTGCTGCAGTCACACATCTCTTTTTACCCGAATGATCTTGCCGTCATCGGCTGGAACGCAGGCTTTCTCTACGACACGGCGGCCGGCGCCGAGAGCGCGGTCCAGTTGCTGGAATATGCCAATTCGCAACTGCTCGAGTTTCGCCACTACGATGAGCTGCTGACGAAAGAACTGGAGAGCGTGTACGCGTCACTCGAGAAAGGCACGGGTCTGTTGAGGCGCTGGCGCATGGCGCGATCGGCTACGCGGCTCTACAGCCGGTTGCTCGAGGTGATGGAACTTACCGAGCATGCCGACAACGCGATCAAGTTTCTGAGCGATATGTTTGCCGCGCGTCTCTATCGTCTGGCTGCGGCCAAGATCGGTGTCCCCGACTACAAGAATCTGGTGAACGCGAAGCTGCGCACAGCGGACGATCTCTATCGCTTCATGGTGGACCAGTTCAATCAGAGCCGCGCTTTTCTGCTGGAGTCGGCAGTTGTCATCATCCTGGTGATTGAGCTGATCTTTCTGTTCCGGGGCAAATTCATCTGAATACCGGCGCGGTAACGGCGCCGTTAGCGCGGCTTCTGTCGCAGCAGACGCACGAGCTGTCGTTGGCGATAATGGAAGAGCCATCGAATTTGCAGCCGGCCGCCTAGAGCATCGATGGCGCGGTTCGCCGAACCTCGCCGCCATTGATAATCGACAACGTCGGTGACGCGGGTGCCCTGCGCGTCGCCGTGAGGTTCCGGGCTCACCAGGTGGCAATGGCGCCAGTAGCTGAATGGTCCGGTCACCTGCAGATCGCAGAAATGATGATTGATCGCGTATTCATCGATGAATGCGAGCCACCGCAGCCGGATTGGAGAGAGAGGCAGCGGGCGGAAGCTGAGCAGTATGCGCGAGCCACGTCCGGCTCGGCCGGGACTCTTTCGGCCCTCGGGGGATTGCAACTCCAGGCTGTCGATGCGTGCATCTCGCCAGCGTGGCATGAGACGCGGAAGATTGTATGGATCGGCGAAAAACGCAAAGACCTGTTCAGGCGCGAAGGGGACCCACTGCTCCGCGGTGAACGAAAGCCGCCGCTGGCGGGCGGGCTGGCCGGAGGGCGCATCTTTGCGTTGGACCGGAATGCTCACGCAAGCCTTTCGTATCGAGCCAGCGCAAGTGTAGCCCGGGCTGGAACTGCCGCGATGCCGGCTGCGTTCCCATATTTGCGTCACTTTTCTCAATGGCTGTGATCGGCGGCAAGCTTTCCGTGGTTGTGGTGGTCTAATACCTAAGGAGCGAATGGCGAAAGAACAGACCCGCAAGGCCGGCCTTGGGCACCACCACGACCGCTGGCTGATCATCATTGGCACATTCAAGGTTCTCGAGGGTCTTCTCTTCGTCCTCCTGGGTTTAGGTGTCATTCATCTGCTGCACCGCGATATCGGCGATCTGCTGCTGCGGGCCGCAACGGCATTGCGCCTGGATACAGAGAGCCGTTTCATCAATCTCCTGCTTGAAAAAGTCCAGTTGCTGACGCCGCACAAGATGCGGCTTATCAGCGCCGGCATCTTCCTAAAGGCTGGGCTCGACTTCGTCGAAGGCATCGGGCTGGCGCTGGAAAAGACCTGGGCAGAGTGGCTCACCATCGGGCTCACAGCTTCTTTTCTGCCGTGGGAAGTTTTTGAGATCGTGCGGCACTTCACCTGGGTAAAGGTCGCAATCACCTTAGTGAACGTTCTGGTGCTGCTCTACCTCTTATGGGTGCAGCGGATCCGTTTGCGCGCACATGAGCGCGCTTATGCGCAGAAATCTTAGACCGCTCTCAGAAGTTTTCCTCAGACGAGTGCCGATTTTGCCCCGGTTTTCAACAGGGAATCCCCCGCTGGCGTCATGTTTGTAACTGACGTAATGGCGAAGAAAAGGCGTATACCGCGAATTTTCCCTCTTGGCAAGGGGCCAGAATCCAGCGGGTAAACACTGCACCTTGGGTTGACGAGGTCGGTGACCACATCATCTTGTGATTTAGCCCTGTCGCTCACGTTGCCTGAATGCGTTTTCGCTTTTCCCATTTGACCGAGGGGAAAGCTGGGCTAGGATGTGGTTGGAAGTGGTCAAGAGTGGTCGAAAGTAGACAGAATCACTCGAAACCGCATCGAACGAGAGAAGGTTAGCACCTCCAGGCGGGTTCGGATCGAAATGTTTCGTGGCAATCACCCAACTCGCGTGGACGAAAAGGGGCGGCTGAAGGTTCCTGCCGACTTCAAGCGCGAGATCGATGAGCGCTACGGAACGCAGTTCTTCATTACCAGCCTGGATGGCGAGCGGGCGCAGGTGTATCCGATGCCGGAGTGGCAAAAGATCGAAGAGAAGGTGCTGGCGATGCCCACGGTGCCGGCAAAAAAGAAGTGGCTGGATCGCACAAGCTACTACGGGCAAGTGGCCGAAATGGATGCGCAGGGACGCGTTTTGATTCCCCAGGTCCTGCGTGAATCGGCAAAGACGGTGGGCGATGTGGTGGTCTTCGGGAAGCTGAACTACCTGGAAGTGGCGAATCACGATCAGTTCCGCGCCAAGCTCGATGCCGAGCCGATGACCGCGGACGACGAAGCAGCACTGGCAGCACTGGGCCTGTAGCAGAAGTGTTTTACCCCCAAGGGGGTGCACATGACGGATGAACCCAGGATTGGACCCCGACATGTGCCGGTTCTTTTACAACAAGCGATCCGTAGTTTGAATGTGCGCGCGGGCGGTACGTATGCAGACGCGACGCTCGGCATGGCGGGGCACTCGCTGGAGATTGCGAGGCGGCTCGCCGAACTAGGTGGCCCGAAGGGCCGGGGAAGATTGATCGGCTTTGACCGCGATCCGGAAGCGATGGAAATAGCCACTCGCCGATTGAACGCACTCCGGGACGAACTGGGCGATGCGATGCCGGAAGTGGTCCTGCACAGCGAGCCCTTCTCGATGGCGAAGGGGCTGATTGAGCCGGCAAGCCTGGACGGGCTGCTGGCGGATGTCGGAGTGAGCTCATTGCAGCTCAATGAGGCGCACAGAGGTTTCAGTTTTCAGGCGGACGGCCCCCTAGACATGCGCATGGATACGCGCCGGGGGATCACCGCCGAACAAGTGGTAAATCAGGCCGGGGAAAAAGAGCTCGCTGACCTGATTTACGAATTTGGAGAGGAAAGGAGGTCGCGGAGAATCGCCAGAGCCATTGTCAGGGCGGGGCCGATTACGACTACCGGGCAGCTTGCCCGGATCGTAGCGGCTGCCGCCCCGGCGATGAAACAGGAGCGATTGCATCCGGCGACCAGGACCTTTCAGGCTCTCCGAATTCGTGTGAATGATGAGCTGGGGGAGTTGAAGGCGCTGCTCGAGGCCGCACCGGGATTGTTGAAGCCCGGAGGACGCCTGGTGGTGATCAGCTTCCACTCGCTCGAAGACCGGCTGGTGAAGGACGCCATGCGCGAAGGAACCAGGGTAGGTATTTACCACCTTGATTCCCGCAAGCCCATCACCGCCGATGAGGAAGAGACGGATCGCAATCCGCGATCGCGCAGCGCGAAGCTGCGGGCCGCGGAACGCACGCAGCCGGCTGCCGAAGGCGCCGAAACTGCGCGATATAAAGAAGTTAAGGAGATCGGGTCGAGGTCGTCCCACCGTAGCAAAAGGCGAAAGTAAGACGACACAGCAGTAACCAATCCCTCCAGAATTAGCGACCTTGACCCGGTTGCGAGGAGGGCGCAGCAGACGAGGTTGAGCGGGTGGAACCAGGGTGAGCAGTAATCACTTTGGTTCCACAGGATGTACTAGTTTGATTCTCCCGGTATGCACTATATTTGGTGCATGCCAACGCTGTACGCACCAGATGGAAGGACCACTATGGCGACACAGGCGATGGCAGCGCAGACATGGTTTGAAGGCCCCCGGCGGGGTCCGGCGGAGATCGCCGAACGCAATCAGTTGCTGTTTCACCGGCAGCAACGGGCGCGGCGCGGTCCCACCCCGGAGGTGTTCTTCGTCAAGCATGTGGACAACTCGCGGCTGGTGAAGGCGGCCGACCCGGTTCGCGTCAAGGAGATGCGGCGGTTCGCGATCGCCATGGCCGTGCTCTTCACGATGGTGATGCTCTATGGCTGGCAGCACTTCTCCTCGATTGAGATCGGATACCGCGTCGAGGCGGAGAAGCAGCAGCTCATCCAGCTCCAGGAGCAGAACCGGCAGTTAGGCTTGAATGAGGCGCAGCTCTGCGACCTGAACCGGCTGGACCGGGAGGCGCGGCGGCTGGGTATGGATGCGCCCCGGCCGGGGCAAGTAGTGCGGCCGGAGAATGGATTGGATATGGACCTGGGCCCGGGAGCACCTGTGGTGGCGCAGGTACACATGCAACGGTAGCAGCTACAACCTGGCAGAGGGAGCCAGTTCCAGTTGAAGGGGTTCTCGTTCGTTCCAGGACAGCAGACCAATCGCGCAGTCGTCGCAGCGCCGCGGCGGCTGCGCTTTCTATTGCTCACCGCCATCTTCGGCGGCTGGGCCCTCCTGATTCTCGTGCGGCTGTTCTGGCTGCAGGTGATCTCTCACGGCGAGTACGTGGAGCTAGCGGCGCGCCAGCAGCAACGGACCTTCGAGGTAGCGCCGCGGCGCGGCATGCTCTACGACCGCGACATGCGCGCGCTCGCGATGACGGTGCTGGTGGACTCGGTGTACGGCGTGCCGACCGAGATCCGCGACAAGGACGGGACCGCGGCTGCGCTGGCCCGCGTTGTCCATGCGGATCCGACCGACAACTTCACCTCAGCGCGCCAGATCGATGCGCGGTTCCATGCGTCGCGCAACTTCGCATGGGTGGCGCGCAAGCTCGACGCGGCGACGATTGCAAGGGTCAAGGCGCTGAACCTGAAGGGCATCTATTTCCAGAAAGAGTTCAAGCGGTTCTATCCCAATGATGTGCTGGGCGCGCAGGTGTTGGGCTACGTCGGGACGGACGATGCTGGCCTCGGTGGGCTGGAGCGGCGCTTCGACCACGATCTGCACGGCACCTCGGGGCGCATGCTGACCGACCTCGATGCGCGGCGGCATGTGCTGGGCAGCGAGGCACGCGAGCCCGAGCCCGGCGACAACCTGATGCTCTCGATCGACGAGAACATTCAGTTCATGGCCGAGCGAGCGCTCGATCACGCGATGGAGAAGTTCCATCCGCTGAACGGCACGATCGTGATCCAGGACCCGCACACTGGACAGATCCTGGCGCTGGCGATGCGGCCGACGTACAACCCGAACGACTTCCGCCATGCGACCACCAGTCTGCTGCGCAATCACGCGGTGAGCGATGTGTACGAGCCGGGCTCTACCTTCAAGCTGGTGACCTACGCGGCTGCTTTGGATGCTGCGGATGTGCGGCCCGACGACATCGTCGATTGCCAGGGCGGGAAGATCACGATGTTCGGCCGCACGATCCACGACTCGCATCTTGGCCTGGGCCGCATTACTGTCGCGCGCGCACTCGAAGAGTCGAGCGACGTTGGCGCGGTGAAGATGGCGCTCAAACTCGGGCCGGACCGCTTCTACTCCTACATCAAAGCATTCGGGTTCGGCGCGCGCACGGGGATCCAGTTGCCGAGCGAGACGCGCGGACTGCTGCGCCCTCCCAAACGCTGGGGAGCCACCAGCATAGGCTCGCTGGCCATCGGGCAGGAGGTTGCGGTCACCCCGATCCAGCTTGTCAGCATGGTCTCGGCGATCGGCAACGGCGGCGTCTATCTGCCGCCGAAGATCCTGCTCGGGAATGAGAAGGCGGGCGATGCGATGACGCCGTTACCATTCCATCCGGAGCAGGACTTGCCCGATCCGCTGCCGACGGACGCGCATCGCGTGATCTCGCCGCTGACTTCGGCCAAGATGCGCAAGATGATGGAAGGCATCGTGCTGAACGGTACAGGCCGTAAGGCGGCGCTGGACGGCTACTCAGCCGCAGGCAAAACCGGCACAGCGCAAAAGATCGACCCGCTCACTCACACCTATTCACATACCAAGCACATTGGCTCGTTCGCCGGGTTCGCGCCGGTGAACAATCCGGCGATCAGCGTGGCGGTCGTAATTGATTCACCAACCGGAATGGGCTGGGGTGCCGATGTTTCTGCGCCGGTCTTTAAGGAAGTGGCGCAGGAGGTGCTGGAGTACCTGGGCGTTCCGCATGACGAGCCTCTGCGTGCGCAGCCGGCGCCCCCGCCGCCGGCGATTGCGGAGGACACGACGCCGGAGGACAACAACGATCTGCAGGCGATGTTCGCCGAGGTGAATAATCTTCCGGCAGACGATCCGCTGCGCAATGCGGGCACGCCGCAACCTGCGGCAGTTTCTTCTGACGGCGAGGCGCATGGCGTCTCGACGACGGCAACGGTGGCGCCTGCCTCGGCGCGGACGGCCGTTGCGAGCAACGCGGGCGGTGCCGGATTCCACGATGCCGCGCCCATCACTCCTGTGACGGCCCCACCCGACAATGCGCCCCAGCTGCTGCCGGCTGCCAAGCCAGAGAGCGGCACGTTAGTGACAGATGCGAAGCGGCGTGTCGCAGTGCCGTCGTTTGCCGGGGCGTCAGTGCGGCAGGTGGTGGAACGCGCCGGGACGGCGGGGCTAGCGGTGCACCCGGTGGGCAGCGGACTTGCGCGGGAGCAGGCTCCGGCGGCGGGGACGCTGGTGCCGATGGGAACTGCGGTTGTGGTGCGGTTCGCGCGGTAGGGTCACGTTATCCCACCCCCTCCCCCTCTGGCGCGGGAGAGTACATTGCAAGTCCTTTGTTTGCTGCTGGTTATACAGTGCGTGGATGGTAAAAATTTCCAGGCAAAGAACTTAGCTGTAAATATGTCCAGTGAAAAGACTTACAGGCAGCAAGTCGGCGAAGCACCGGGCCAGCAAGTCAGCAGAAAGCGAAACGCCCGCGGTGATGGTCGCGGGCGTTTTTCTCTACTTATATCCAGTGTAGCGAATTGGATGAATTAACCGGCAGGTTTTCGCGATTTTGCTGCACGTTGGTAATTGGACGGGAAGAGCGCTTGGTAGGGATGGGATAGGGGTGACACTTTGCTCATCGGACAGCCGGAACACTCCTCTTATTCGAATGTCGCGGAGCGACACTGTTTTTCTAGTCTCCGGATGATCGACCGCTCGCCCGGAACTCAGAAAGGAGCAGTATCGTGCCTCAATGAGCGCTAAGTACTGTTCTCGCCGTTGAAAGGCGTCTGCACGCACTGGGGAAGCTTCATCGTAAAATCCTCGGAATCGGACTGTGCTTCAAGATTGGCGGAGACCGAGATGATGCGACTGGTCCTCGTTTTGGCATTCGTTCTTCCTGTTTTTTCAGCCGCTCAGGAAGAACACAACCACCCGGCACCCGAAAAGCTGGGTACAGTATCGTTCCCCACTTCTTGCAAGCCTGAAATACAACAGGAATTTAATCGAGCAGTTGCTCTCCTGCATTCCTTTGCCTATAAGTCTGCCGAAGAGGCGTTCCAAAGCGTGGCCGAGCTGGACCCTCAGTGCGCGATTGCCCATTGGGGTATCGCGATGACGCACTTCCACCAGCTATGGGATCTGCCACCTTCTTCTGCAGATACGTCGGTTGCCCAGAAGGAAATCAGGCAGGCTGAAATGCTCGAAGAAGCGTCCCAACGCGAGCGTGGTTTCGTCCATGCGCTCAGCCTGTTATTCGAGGATGCTGCTGCTGTCCCCTACAGCACGCGAGCATTGAATTATGAGGCCGCTATGCATGAACTCGCTGTAGCCAACCCGAAAGATGTTGAGGCCCAGGCATTCTACGCGCTCGCCCTGATCTCCAACGCCTCTCCATCTGAGAAAGAACGTCGAAGGCAAAAGCAAGCAGCCGATCTGCTAGAACCGCTTTATCGCGAATATCCAGATCACCCCGGAATCCCGCACTATCTCATCCATGCCTGCGATAACCAGGAACTGGCATCGAGGGGTCTTGCAGCAGCCAGGTCATATGCCAACATCGCTCCATCGGCTCCGCATGCGCTGCACATGCCATCCCATATTTTTACGCGACTCGGCCTGTGGGACGACTCCATTGCGTCCAACCTTGCCGCAAGAAGCGCCGCACAACATCAGGGCGATACGGGCGAGGAACTGCACGCAATGGACTACCTGGTCTATGCCTATCTGCAGAGAGGACGCGACCAGGATGCGGTTCGGGTAATCCAGCAACTCAAGGCGATGCAGAATCTGGATATGGGCGATTTCAAAATCGGCTACGCTGCAACGGCCATGCCCATTCGCTACATCGTCGAACGACAGCAGTGGAGCGATGCGGAGAAGGTCGTCAATCCGCCGGGTTCAGCGCAGCCGCACGTTGTCGCCATCGTCATCTGGGCCCGCGGCCTCGGATTCGCCCGAAATGGCGATGCCCGGGAAGCTGACAAACAATCCGAGGCGCTGCGCCAAATTGAAGATCGGCTTCGCGCGTCGAGAAACGGCTACTGGGCAACTCAGGTAGACATCATGCGGCGCGAAGTTGTGGCCTGGTCGGCCCAGGCTGCGAATAAACCCGATAAAGCCGCTACCATCCTGCGCAGCGCAGCCGATGACGAGGACGGAATCGAGAAACTGCCAGTAACTCCGGGGCCGATCATTCCCGCACGCGAACAGCTAGGAGAGCTGTTGCTTGAACAGGGCAATGCAGATCTAGCGTCCAAGGCATTCGAAACGGCATTAGTCAATGCTCCCGGTCGGCGGGGAGCGCTGCAAAAGGCCGCTCATGCCGCACGCTCTCGCTGCGCGCCAACTCGCCAACGCACTCATTGAGTAACTAAGTCACTTGTCCGTAGAGTCGGCTTTTCGGAAGGCTGACTTTGCAGAGCTTTACTCTCGAGTTATGGACTAGCCGCCTACTTCGCGTCCTCATCCTTCGGAAGCACGAGCGCCACCAGCCCAAACTTCGTCTTCCCCGCCTCGGTGCTGTCAATTCCTACGATTCGGAAGTGCTCCGGCGTTCCGGCTCGCGGCTCGTCGCCGCTTGAGACGTCGAACGGCGGGTGTGAACCCCAAGATTCATCGAGCGAAAGCACTTATGTTGGAGGGAGGGGCGGATTGGCACTGACCGGTGCTGCGCTCGCTCGAAGGGCACCAACAAATTGTTATTGACAACGAATGACTGGTCGAGGCCGTAACATGCAAGTGGGCTACTTCTGTTCATCGACCTGGAATGCGCCCTGGACAAGGATCTCGTGAAACGGAAAGCTCAAGCTGTTGACCGTCAGCACTGCTGCAGACCCCGGTCCACCCTTGTGCACCACGAAGGTGAAACGCACATCTGTTCCTGCTCCGAGACCCGTGATATCGGCAACCCCAGTAAGCGTCGCGGTGTCCTCGTGTACCTTGGCGCCGGTCACCTTGCCGACCACGTACATTGCATTGACCGTGAATTGACCGCTCCCCGGCCCGCTAGCTGGCTCAGGTGCGAGCGCTAAACACTCGAACTCGCCTGTGACTCCCCCGCCAGAGCGTTCGGCGTGAAAGGCTATGGTGGTGATCACCGGAACGAAATTCGGGGATCCTGTCCCACCGTGAATGATGGTCGTGCCGGCGCCTCGCGCGATTTGTCCGTTGTCATTGTCTGAATCTCGCCCCAAGACCGTTCGAGTTGTGAGGGATATCGCTAACACAAGGCTAACTACTGTCAACACTCCAACTATTACGGGCCGGGAAGATCTAAGTTGTCCTCGCATGGAAGTTCTCCTTCTTCTCTGCTGGTGGGGCGGTACAGTCCGCCTCCCACCAGCGGAGTTCAATCGATTAGAAACGCGAAGGTTGACTATTCTCGGAGCCCGCGCCACTTGCTGGGGACTCTTCTTATAGTGCGCGTCTCCAACTTCAGCTCTGCAGCGTGGCTGGGCTTACTCCCCATCTCGCGGCAGGAGGTGGATCGTCGAGCGATTGGCGTTCGGGCCACCCGGCGTGCCCGAGGGTGCCCCGCGGTTCCAATAGTCGACGAAACCTTTGGACGCTGTGATTCCCTCGAAGACCGAATCCGGCGTGCCGGTTCCGTGGCAACTGACCACCAGAATGCCGTGGCTGCCGTCATTGTATGTAATGCGAAGCACGATGAGCCCCGCGCGGTAGTCCGCAATACTGCCGACATTATCCACCGAGGCCGGAAACGTCCCGGGTGCCTCTTCCCAGCGCACTAAACCGCTGACCTCGTACGTGCCGCTCGAACTACCCGACGCTGTGGTGATAGTCCAGTTGCCGCCACCCGTGACGGCGCTCGATGTCCCCCCGCCGCCTGAGGGAGCAATGAAAGTTCCGGTTCCCGTGAATGTGATCGTGTCGCCGACGTTGTCCATTGCCGACGCCTGACCTCCGGGGTTCACGGTTGGGCCAGGTGTGACGTTGATGATGTCCCACCGTACATGAGCAGCTTGCCCATGTACTCGGGGGAGGCCGGCCATCAGTGCCACCAAGACCGCCGATGACACAATAGCGATTCTGGCAATCGATCTCGCTTGGGATTTCATGTCTTTTTCCTCCCATTTGATTTTGTTGTCCTGACGTCACTCGGATGTCAGGCATGGTCGAGACGCTCGTAGGCACACCGAGAGTGAACCTGCTTCTCGATCATTTCGTCCTCCTTTTCCAGCATGAAACGCCGAGAGCTGGTTGTCAGCTCAGTGTGAAAAACGGGCGCAATGTGCCGCGAGAAACCACTTTCTTCTAACCTTCATGGCTTCCATCTATACTTCTGGTTGTTTGTTCGCACCCGATTAGTTCTCATGACCATCCCTCCTCGGATAGGGCGGTGTGCTGATCAAAGAGTTCTGCGCCTTATTACGGCAAAGAACGTCCTTGATTTTCTTTGTGTGAGGGCCGAGAGACTTGCCGTTCAATCGTTTCCTGTGCGACTAGGTGGGAAACGGAACTAGCGATTGCTGCGGCCAGCAGCAGATCCTTCACCAGACCGTGGTGGGCGTGCGAAAAGAGGGAAATAACGGCATACGGAGTCTGTGCCAGAGAGTCTTGCGCGTCAAGTAAATTCGACTTGACGCATGCCACATTATCAAAGATTCGCGGTGTGATTCGTATATGCGGCGTACCCCTCTCGCCGCCCTAAGTTTGTTCGTTACAGGTAGCGTTCAGGTTATGGCGCAAAGCAGAACCTAACGATCATGGTTCACGGGAATAATGCGGCATTGCAAGGTATGTGCGATTCTCGAATGGGTACTAACAAATTGTTATTGACAGCGAATGACTGCTTGTATAAAGTTCTGGCCTAACTTTGGCGGGGTGTTAATTATCAATTCATTGGTACGCCCGTAGATTGCAGGCTTTTCTCTCAGAAAAGTAGATACGCTGCGACAAGGAGCCCCGGGCCGAGTCTTAGTTCCAGGTGGATCAGATATCGCAGCTTCTCTTCCCCTCCTTTACTTAGAGAGTACTTGTTCTTGATTGATGCAAGTGCCATCGAGTTAGCCGAACAACCTGGGCAGAACTACGTATTGTTACTCTGAGCGCGCCTTTGCTGATGTATGCCGCTCTTATGGATTCTGAGATTCCTGGTGCCCCCGACAAAAGCGGCTTGAGAGCGCAATGCTTTCCGCGGCTCTCTGCAGAGAGGGCAGACCTCTACGCTACGAATGCTGTGATGCACCGTACAACCTCCAACATCACCACATTGAGGAAACGCTACCACGGCCAGTGCCAGTGAAGAACAGGAGCGACGACAATGAAAGCTATCCATCGTGGAGCAACGAACAGGACTTTCGGTCTATTCATCGTTGTAGCGAGCCTACTACTCGGGGCCGCAGTCGCCCGAGCCGATTCCGTTTTAGACTGGAACGCCATCGCAATGAACATCATCGCTAGTGAAAATCCGATCGCGGGGTCCCGCCATGGGGCGATCGTGCAACTGGCGGTGTTTGAAGCGGTGAACGCCATCCAAGGTGACTACCAGCCCTATCTCGGGAACATAACAGCACCCCCAGGCGCCTCCGCCGACGCAGCAGCGATTCAGGCTGCATATCGCGTGCTTGCGACCTATTTCCCAGCTAGCGCCTCGATGCTCGGTACCGAGCGCGCGAACTCGCTCGCACAAATACCGAACGGTCAAGCCAAGGACGACGGCATCGCGACGGGTGAAGCCGCAGCTTTGGCCATGATCGCGCTGCGTGCGAACGACGGCTCCTCGCCCCCGCAATTCAAGGTACCGGGGCCTCCTGTTCCGGGTGAATGGCAGGCCACGCCGAGTTGTCCCGTCGTGAACGGCATTGCCCTCGGAACTCTTTTTCAATGGCAGTATGTAACTCCGTTCGGCGTCCCGAGCGTTCAACAGTTTCTTCTGGATCCACCGCCAGCGCTCACGAGCAACCAATACGCGAAATCCTACAACGAGGTCATGACCTTCGGTGACGTTGCCAGCACCGCGCGGCCGCCGGATCGGACCGATGTCGCGCGATTCTACGCAGTGACGGGGCCAAATCTGGTATTCAATCAGGCTGCCCGGCAGGTTGCTGCGGCGGAGGGGCATTCGCTCTCCGAAAACGCCCGGGCTCTTGCCTTGATGAACATGGCTATCAACGACAGCCTCGTGGCGTCATTCTTCAACAAATACCGCTACAACTTCTGGCGCCCGGAAACCGCAATCCATGCAGGCGACACGGATGGCAACCGAAAGACCGATCCCGATACAAGCTACGCCCCTCTTATCCTGACGCCATGCTTCCCGAGCTACCCGTCGAACCACGGTAGCGGAAGCAACGGAGCAGCCGAGGTGCTGAGGCGTCTTTACGGCGAGGCAGGGCATTCCATCACGATTTCGAACCCTGCTGTGCCTGACCTCGTCTACAACTACACCAGGTTCAAGGAGATCACCGACGACATCTTCGATGCGCGTGTCTACGGCGGAATCCACTTTCCATTCGACCAAGTGGGTGGCGAGCGCCTGGGCCGGGCCATTGGCACAGCCGTCTACAAGAACAACTTGCGTCCCGTGCACGGTAACGAGTGAGGCTAACTCGAGCCAGGTTCCTCATTCGTGTCAGCTCTTTCCAATGATTGTGCATCGAGTTGCACGAATGGCGAATCTGCGAAAACCACGCAGATTGGGGGACCCGGTTTTGCGTAGGATGGGGCACCCCGTTTGGTGGCATTCGTCGCGATGGCGGTGGCGATTCGCGGATACTCCAGGAGGGCCGAGGATAGCTTCTGCCACCGGGGTTCATGTAACCGCCTACTTCGCGTCCTCATCTTTCGGAAGCACGAGCGCCACCAGTCCAAACTTCGTCTTCCCCGCATCGGTGCTGTCAATTCCTACGATTCGGAAGTGCTCCGGCGTTCCTGCTCGCAGCTCGTCGCCGCTGTCGCTTCCATTCACGGTCGCACCCCCGCTCTTCTGGTCGCCGCAGGTCAGCCCGCTCTTTGTCACCGTCAACGAGCCCACCGGCTTGCCGTGGTTGCACTCCAGCACCTCGCCGAATTTCGCCAGAGGCTTCCGGTAGAACTTCAGCACTTGGTCCGGCGAGTCGGTCGTTACGAAGCTCACCACCTGCAGGTTGAAGCGAGCGCTGTTCAGCACAAAGCCGAGATCCGCCGCCGACGAATCGCTGTCCTTATCCTTGAACGGCGTAGCCCCGGGA
Organism: Acidobacteriaceae bacterium; assembly: GCA_036376445.1. Taxonomy (GTDB): domain Bacteria; phylum Acidobacteriota; class Terriglobia; order Terriglobales; family Acidobacteriaceae; genus KBS-83. Next base: position 3,335 of record DASVAI010000102.1, on the reverse strand, counting down.
TACACGGGCAGCCCGATATCCTTCGCTGTCGCATGCGAATTGGCGTGCAAGTTCAGGTTAAAGTCAGAATCCTGCGCGAAACAGGGGAATGCAAACGAAAGAGCAGCCAGCAGGGGTATGATCGCCACAACGGTTCGACGCATAACAATTCCTCGCTAACATATACGCTCGCGACGGCCGTAGGTTCCCTCTCAAATTCACTGACGCCGGAACTTCCGTATGTGACTCCGATTTGCCGGCAAGCCGGACAGTATCGCGCGCGAAGCGCGGTTGCTGAGCGCCGAATCATCGATGCACTCATTGAGGCCACGAATTTTATGACCATGCCTGAATCTGCCGATTTTCGGATGAGGAGAATGCCGCTCAACCACGGGGGCGGTCAGATGCCCGTATTAGGGTTTGGCACGCTTATTCCTGATGCCGCCCCGACGATCAGTGCGACCAGAGACGCGCTGGAAGCGGGATTTCGGCACTTCGATTGTGCGGAGCGATACAGGAACGAGCGTGAGGTAGGCGAGGCGTTGCACGCGGGAATTGCCGCTGGAGGGCTCGCGCGCGAGGACATCTTTGTTACCACCAAGTTGTGGAACTCCAATCATCGGCCGGAGCGTGTTGAACCGGCTTTTGAGGCGAGTCGGGACAGACTGGCGCTCAGTTATCTGGATCTCTATCTCATTCACACTCCGTTTGCATTTCAACCGGGGGACGAACAGGATCCGCGGGATCAGGACGGCAATGTTATTTACGACCGTGGCGTGACGCTGCTCGACACCTGGAGGGCGATGGAGACTCTCGTGGACCACGGCAGATGCCGGGCGATCGGACTGTCTGATGTCGGCTTGAACGGACTGCGGCCGATCTACGAATCTGCGAGAATCAAGCCGGCCGTGGTGCAAGTCGAGTCACATCCGTATCTGCCGGAAACCGAGCTTCTGGAGTTCTGCAAGGAGAAGGGCATCGTGTTTTTGGCTTTTGCGCCATTAGGACACGGAGCGAGGCCGGGGCCGCTCGAAGATCGCGTCATTTCGGCAATCGCAGCGCGAATTGGAAAGACATCGGCACAGGTGCTGCTGGCATGGGCAGTACAGCGCGGTACGGCCCTGCTTACCACGCCCAAGACTGCGGCGCGCGCGAGAGAGAACTTTGACATCTCCGAGCTGCCGCAAGATGCGTTTGACGAAATCAACCGCATTCAAACCAGGCAGAGGCTCAATGAAGTGGTGAAGACCGGCGTCCCGGGTTTCATTCCACGAGGCGGGTCAGCATGAAAACCGAAGAGCATGCAGAGCAGTCCATGCAAGAGGAACAAATCCGTGAAGCTCTCAACAGGCACTGGAGCGCGTCGGCAGCCGGCGATGTGGACGCGGAGCACGATATTTACGATGACGATGCCGTTTGTGATTATCCCCAGTCAGGCGAGCGAATCCTTGGACGAAGCAATCTGCAGGCCCTGCGGAGTCATCATCCCGGCAAGCCGTCCGGATTCAAAGTGAAGCGAATTCTCGGAAGCGGTGATCTGTGGATCACAGTTTGTGATCTCGATATCGGACTGTGCGCGCAAGAATTCACAAATCGGTACTAGTGATTCCAACTATCGGCGAATATCTTGGCGAAAGTGTAGATACTCTGCATCGGATTCGCTCCTACTGATGTAGGAAAGACACTTCCGTCAACCACGTAAAGATTCTCAGTGCCCCAAACGTGGAAGTCCGTCCCAATGACGCTGTCTCGTGGACTGGAACCCATTTTGTCAGTCGCTTGCATATGCGCGGAGGAGATCACAGATCGATTTGAGATAAAGTGCAGATTCTTTTCCACCAGGCTGGCCTGTTCAGGCTTAGTCAGCACCGACGCCTGAAGACTCGCATCGTTCGTGAAGGAGCCAAGAACGTCTTCGGTTGTTGGCAGATAGACCTCCTTGGCTCCAGCCAAAAACATGATTCGAACTGCCTCAGCAATTCCTTCTGCAAAACGTTTCTTATCCGCTTCCGACAAGGTGTAGTCGATTTGCGGGTCACCCTTTGTATCGAGCACAAGACGGTTCGTCGCGGTTGGCGTGTCGATCAGCATTACGCCGAATCCAGCCAGATTGCGAAAGTCCTGAACCATCTTGAAGGTATGCATCGCTGGTCCCGGAGACATGAGCGCCGCATAGAGTGGTTGATCCGCCATCGACTCCAACGCATACCCGCGGTCCACTAGCATATCGTCCACGTACACGGATGCCTCTGTTCCTTTGAGAGCATCAATGGGATGGTCAAACTTTCCCATCACAGGCATAGAAGGATGAAGAATGACTCCGCGACCAATCTGATCATTCTGAACACCGGAGCGAAGAAGCACCGCAGAGGAGCCCAGGGCACCAGCTGACAGAATGACCCGCTTCGCCCGAATTGTCACGGTGTCGCCCGCCTTCAGCTCGAAGTTGTTCGGGTCTGCAATCGCCCCGATCTCAGAAATCGGACGGCGCATCCGTACTTCCACGCCATATGCCCGTTGCGCTCCGGCATCATCCTCGAATAAGACCCGGCGCACATCGGCATCCGGCACCATGCTCAAAGGGTTAGCGGTATCCTCAAGCGCGTCGATGAGCAATTGGCTCTCAGCCGATCGCTTGTCTGTGACGGGGTAGGCGATTTTCCAGGCGCATACGTATTGAGCGAATACAGTTTGGGGTGCAATCCCGCACGTCTCGCCCCATCCCACAGTGCGTGATTATTTAGATTGATTTCAGACTCTGAGAGCGTTCGGGTCCCAATTGCTTTTTTGACCCACTCGTACTGCCGGGCGATTTCGGCTTGGGTAAACTCTTTCGGCCCGATTCGGCCGGCTGTCCGCCAACCCTCGATCTTCGTCCGTATTGCTGGCGTGGTCGGTGCAAAGCAGAGATCCACATTTACCTGCGAGCCACCCCCAACTGCCATGCCATTTCTGATCCGGATCGTGCCGTCCATGGATGTGCGCGTGTCGATCAAGTCGTCTATTAACCGTGTCTCCATCGATCCCGGCACTACAAACGAACCGCGTTCCAGCAAGAGCACCCGTTTCCCGCCCCGACGAAGCTCGTGAGCGAGCACCGACCCGGCTGGGCCACTGCCCACGATCAACACATCGATCAGACCGTTCATCGAGACGATTTCGCGTTTATCGCGATCGTAACGCAATCGCGTCGGTGGCAGCTTGGGCAGGTGCTGTTGTACGTATCCTTGGGGTGCAAAAAGGCTGAGCTTGACACCAGTAAGCTTTTCCTGGATCCCGCTGTACCCCGTTACGATGTAAAAGTTGCGAATCGTTGTCACCAGCCGTCGAGGCGCATTCTTATTGCAAGACTGCAG